>JAUWJG010000016.1 GCA_030607815.1 Candidatus Bathyarchaeota archaeon | reverse complement strand
CATACGGCTGTTGCGGGACCTGCCAAGAGAGCTGAAGTTGCGTTATTACACGCGTTGAAGGTACTTCAGGCAAGTCAGGTAAACTGCGGCGGTGGTCAGGGACTCCACGATTTCAATCTCTTTATGGCACCATATCTAAGAGGGATGGATTATGAGGGGATTAAACAAATAGCACAAACAATGTTCTTCGAGTTAGGGGAAATGTATGTCGCAAGAGGCGGTCAAACCGTTTTCTCAAGTGTCTCTATCGATCCAGGTATACCGAAAACGTATGCTGATATTCCAGCTATTGGACCAGAAGGTAAGGTTGTCGGGGTTTATGGTGATTATGAGGAAGAAAATAGACGCTTCTTTGATGCGATTATGGAAGTGGCTATGAAGGGGGATTATATAGGAAAACCTTTCAACTGGCCAAAGTTAGAGATTCGACTAAAACCAGAGTGGATTGACAAGTATGAAGAACAATACATGCTCTCAGCGAAATTAGCAGCTAAATTTGGCACTCCTTACTTTTTTAATGCAGGGGCACCCTACATGCAAGGAGAAATGGTTTGTACTCAATGTTGCCGTTTTTACATGCAGCATCAGAGTTGGAATGATGAAGAGGATTTATTGAGAGGTACATTACGTGGTGGAGTGATTCAGAACGTAACTGTAAATCTACCGCAATGCGCTTATGAGGCGAAGGGGGATGATGATAGACTCTTCGAGGAAATCCACAAACGGATGGACGCTGCAAGAGATGTTTCATTCATCAAGATTAATGAGATGAAGAAGCGTTTAGTCGAAGGATCATTACCTTTCCTTGCTCAGCCTATTGATGATAAACCCTACAGGGTAAAATGGTATGATTATGATCATAATGGAAGCGGACTTCGGGTAAAAGCAGAGTACAGCCGTACGCTTCCAGGAACTCCATATTTGGAAGTGGATAAGCAAGGGATTACAATCGGCATGGTTGGGCTTAATGAGACATTATAAATTCATGTGGGGGATGAGGTTCATGAAAGCTCTGATGCATGGAGATTTGGCCTTAAGGTTATAGGATATATGAGGGAAGTTGTGGATGAGTACGCGAAGGAAACGGGTTCTTCCTTTGGTTTAGTCCAATCACCAGCTGAATCATGCGCTACTCGACTAGCACAAATAGATCTAAATAGATATGGATCTCGAGCGATATTTCAGGGAGATCCTAGTAAAATAGAGAATGATATGCGCTCAATATATTATACAAATTCATCTCACGTAAATGTGGCAGCAGGTATTTCTTTAGGTGAACGGATATTAGTAGAATCTAGTTTTCATCCATTATTTAGTGGTGGAACAATCATGCACGTTTTCCTTGGTGAAGCTTACCCAAATGCGGAAGCTTTATGGAAATTAACGAAACATATAGCAACAAAAACACTTACAGGTTACTTCGCTTACACTAAGGACATGACCATCTGTAAGGCCTGTAAGAGAACTCACTTTGGTCTTCTTGATAAATGTTCAAATTGTGGTGCAGAGCATGGATTATTAGAGCATTGGAGTCGCGTGACAGGTTATTATCAGGAAATCAGTGGTTGGAACGCTGGAAAGAAAAAGGAACTTGCTAACAGACATAGATATAACGTGGTTGAGAGAATTAAGAAAGAAATAACAGTTAATGTTTAAGAAAAGAAGTGGGTAAGATCTGGTGGCTAAATCTAAAACATATAATGTAGATTTGATAAATATAGAATATTCCGAGTGAAAGAAGTAAATTAGACACCATTACTCGTTTTGTTTATTTTTCTAGTAACAAGAGTGAAAGTTACTCCAGAGAATAAAATGGTAATTAATTTGATTTTTAATAAGACTATAAGTAATTTTTAAGTTGTATTAAATATAAAAAATTTATATAATTGTATGAGAGGCGCTGTACAAAACGGAGTTAGACGAGGATGGAAAGAAATATAACTATTCAAAGAATTACTCAGACACCAATAGAGGAGCGGGTTATTGAAATTATTGAGAGGAAGGGGCGGGGACATCCGGATTATATTGCAGATTCAATGTCTGAAGTCGTTTCCGTGGCCTTATGTAAATATTATAAGAAAAACTTTGGCGTAATATTTCATCACAATGTTGATAAGTCGCTTGTCGTAGGTGGTAGAGCGAACCCGTTTTTTGGTGGAGGGGAAGTTTGTGAGCCGATTCAAATTATTGTTGCGGGTAGAGCGATCATAGAAGTTTTAGAAGATGGGAAAATCATACCTATTCCTATCGGAAGTATCGTTCTAAAAGCAATGAATGGTTTTCTTGAAAAAAACTTTCGTTTTCTTAACAGAGATCAACATGTAATCTGTAACTATATGATTAGACGTGGCTCAGTTGATTTGGTTACCACCTTTGATTCAAGTGAAGTAATGCCGTTATCTAATGATACGTCGTTCGGTGTAGGTTATGCTCCTTTAAGCCAAACGGAGAGACTTGTTTTTGAGACTGAAATGTATTTGAATTCTGATCGAATTAAAAAGGAACTTCCAGGAATTGGTGAAGATATTAAAGTTATGGCGCTTCGTAAAGATAAACACATAGATTTGACTATTTCAGCACCGCAGATTAGTAGTTTAACACCTAATCTTGAGCATTATCTCTCAATAAAAGAAGAGATAAAAGATCGCGTTGCAAACTTTGGAGTTGGAATAACGAAGTATCCTATTGATGTTTTTGTTAATACAGCTGATGTACCAGAAAGAAATGTTGTATATCTTACTGTAACAGGGACATCGGCTGAACAGGGAGATGATGGTAATACAGGTAGGGGAAACCGTGCCAATGGTTTGATCACTCCCGGTAGACCCATGTCTCTTGAGGCGGCGGCTGGAAAGAACCCAGTTAATCATGTTGGAAAGATTTACAATGTTCTTGCTGAGCTAATTGCAAATAAAGTCTATAAGGAAGTCATGGGGATACAGGAGATCTACGTAAAGATTTTGAGCCAAATAGGGAAACCGATAGATTACCCTTTGGTTGCAGATGCTCAACTGATCTTAGAAAAAGGAAGTTCTTTAAAAATGATCAATAATGACGTAAAAAGTATCGTAGATGAAGAGTTGGCTAAGATTAAGCAGGTGACTAATGCCATAATAGAAGGTAAAGTCAAGTTATTTTAGAAGAATCCCCTTTTTCTCTGTCCTTAACTTACCGGTTCGGTTTCTTTTTTCTTTACTAGAAACATTGAGATCAATACTGTGGAAGTAAGCTTTTATCTTTCATGTGAATATATATTAGCATGCAAGTGTATTCAAAAAATAAGCCGAATTATATTTTTATTTCTGGTGGCGTGCTTAGTGGTTTAGGTAAGGGCATCACCACTGCGTCTATAGGGCGTATTCTAAAATCTAAAGGATTCAAGGTAACAGCTATAAAAATTGATCCGTATATAAATTTTGATGCAGGTACTTTGAGGCCAACAGAACATGGTGAAGTATGGGTAACAGAGGATGGGGGAGAGATTGACCAAGATTTAGGTCATTATGAACGATTTCTCGGAGAAAAGTTAAGTAAAAACCACAACATTACAACAGGTCAAGTTTATTATGAGGTTATCATGCGAGAACGTGCGGGTAGTTATCTTGGAAAAACAGTACAGCCAATCCCACACATAACTGATGAAATTAAAAGAAGAATTATTACATTAGTAGAAAAAGAAGACATCGATTTTATATTAATTGAAATAGGTGGAACCGTTGGAGATTATGAAAATGTTCTTTTTCTTGAAGCAGCTAGACAGATGAAGTATGAGGGGCGGCGCGTTCTATTTGTACATGTAAGTTATCTTCCGGTATTAGGATCTATTGGAGAGATGAAGACAAAACCGACTCAACACTCAGTCAAAGCTTTACAAGGGTTGGGTATTCAACCGGATTTTATAATTTGTAGATCTGAGCAGGAAATAGATGCACCGAGAAGAGAGAAGGTTGCTCTTTTCTGTAGCGTAAATAGTGAAGATATAATCGCGAATCCGGATGTAGAAAATATTTACGAGATCCCATTGAAGTTAGACGAACAAAAGATTGGTGATAAAATTTTAAAGAAACTTGCTCTTAAAACAAAAAAATCTGATTTATCTGATTGGAGAAAGTTTGTAGAAAAAATGAACAGTGCAACAAAAGAAGTGAAAATTGGAATAGTGGGTAAATACTTCGATGTGGGTAAATACAAATTACGTGATTCTTATATTTCGGTTATTGAGGCAATTAAGCATGCTGCAGGTGCAAATGATGTTCAACCTAAAATGATGTGGATTGACGCAAAGGATTTTGAAGAAAAAGAAAAAAATTTAAAAATCTTGGACAGTGTTGACGGGATTATTGTACCTGGAGGTTTCGGATCTGGAGGAGTTGAAGGAAAAATTTTAGCGATCAAATACGCCCGCATAAAGAAGATCCCGTTCTTGGGATTATGTTTCGGTTTTCAACTTGCGGTAGTTGAGTATGCAAGAAATGTTTGTGGTTTAGAAGATGCAAATACGACTGAAGTAGATAGTGAAACAAAAATACCAGTTGTTGATTTTCTACCCTGGCAAAAAGAGTTAATAAAACAATCAAAATATGGTGCAACTATGCGTTTAGGGGCTCAGGTAATAAGAATTAAAAAGAATACGCTTGCTTGGAGACTTTATGGTAACGATCGCGTTATTGAACGTTTTCGTCACAGATACGAAATAAACCCAAAATATATTGATGAACTCGAAACCCATGGCTTCATATTCTCAGGAGAATCAGAAAAAGATGAAAAAATTATGCAAATCGGTGAACTGCCAGAGCATAAACATAAATTCTTTATTGGAACTCAAGCACATCCAGAATTCACATCACGACCATTAAAACCTAATCCATTATTCAACGGATTCATAAGAGCATCTATTAAATAATTTCCTTCCATACAAGATTATACATTGAAGTTTTATTTTTTCTCTCAAGTTATTTTTTAAACCATTACTGTGAAAAACAAATATTGAGAGGTTGATAACTAAATTGTTCTCCGGTAAATTATTCTAAAAGGGACAATAGTAAGACTGTTACGCATAATTATTCTGAGCTATGCTCTTCAACACGCGATCTACTTTGGTATTTCTCGGGATCTTCGCTCTTTCAAATAGATCCTTGTGTTTGGAAAGGGTTTTTGTAGCATCTACACCAACTTTACAACCTAACTCAAGTTCTTGATCGGCGGTTGGGTCTAAACTAGAAACACGAACATTAGGAACGATCAAGAGATCTCTATCGCCTCTAAACCGTGTAGCTATTGCCCATTCCACCTCGTTTATATTGTAAACATCAATATCCGAGTCGACAACAGTAGCGTGTTTGATGCTTGGATTCGCAGCGAAGATTGCCATCAAAACGTTTTTTCCATCTCCTTCTCTAAACTTTTTAAAACTTACAACGCAATGAAGCCAACCACAACCGCCTAGAGTCATATTGACGGCTTTAATCGATGGAACAATGTTTTTCGAGTATTCCCATATTCTAACTTCTTGGGGCATACCCATAAGTAAACGATGTTCTGAACCAGCAGGAAGTAGGGCTTGATATATGTACTTCTCTCGTCTCATAACGCCCACCACTTCAATTATTGGTTGTTTTCTCTGAATATCGTAAGTAGAAGTAACATCTACAAAAGGTCCTTCCAGGGTTTCCTCATCTAAAAGAATCCTACCTTCCAATATTAACTCGGCATCTGCAGGGGCATAAGCATCCACATGATCGCACTTAATTAAATTGAGTTTTCCATTCATCAAAGTGTTAGCTATATCAAATTCACTAACTCCAAATGGGGCTGAAGATGACGCAGCTAATAATATTGTTGGATTGAGACCTATTGAGATGCTTATATCTAATTTATTTTTAGTCTCCCGGGTTATCTGGCATAATTTGTAAAGATGTCGTGGAACAATTCTTATCGCGAGATGAGTATTATCCAGAACTTGCATACGGTGGATAGAAACGTTTTCTATGGTTCCATCTGGGCTACGAGCTGAAACTATGGCGGCTGTGAGGTAAGGTCCGGGGTCTCGCTCATAATGGGTTAATATGGGAATCTTACTGAGTATTGGTTTTTCTTGTACTTCTTTAACGGGTCCATCTTCACATATCTTCGATCGAAGAGGATTTCGAATAGCGGCTAGTAAGTGAGGATACAAATTTGTGGCATCAATTTTTAAAGCTTTACAAATTCGTTCTCTAGTAGCACATATTCCACCCACTACTGGAACGTTATGACCGTCTACTTTTTCAAATAAAACTGCCGAGTCTGCATCAACGCTTTTTAATATTGCAGGAATCTCATATTTCTTTGATAGGGGTTCACTAATACGTATAAGTTCTTTTGATTGATCTAGTTTGGATAAAAAATTTCTCAAATCGACCATATCGTTAACACTCCATCAGTACAAATTATTATTCAATAATGATAAGCCTTTTCCATAATTATTTAAAATTTAAACGTTCTTAATCATTGCTTATCATAATAAAGGATAATGAAAAGTATCTTTAAAGTATTATTGTACTCTTATCCATCTTCAAGACCAGTATAAACTAGTATTGTCAACATATAATCTAATTAAGATTGACTAAAAAGAGTGCATGAGCTTTTTCTCAAAGAGGGAATGTTTTCTAGGAGGGGCGTTTCTCAATCCGATAAAGTTTTCCACTCTTTTTAATTTGAAAATTAACATTGAGAAGTTTTTGTGTTAGCCAAATGTTTGTAGATAGATGCTCTGTCATTGAACGTGTTAAAAATATGGAGTTACCTTCAGCTAATGCAATGTATGGGATAAGCATATCAGCGAGATTTATATCAACTGTGGCTTGAGCTTTTAGTTCCTTTAAAAGTTTTTTTGCTGCATTATTACCAACAATCTCGCTGGACTTACCAAGTCCACCGATTTCGTCTGTCCCTAAGAGTACTCCACAATCTGTTTGCGTAAATAATACAATAGAGCTACCTTTCTGATAGGGGTTGGATGAATCATATACTACTTTAATTTGTACGTCATAGCCATGGTCTTTAAGATGTTTGGTAGCTGCTTTTGCTTGTCGATCAGCCACTTTTCTATTTTTTAAGAAAGTACAAACGGAGAGCCCATTCGTATGAATTTTTTTTCCAAATTGTGGGAGGTGTAGCGGAGATAGTTTTTTACATGGTTGAACCACAAGAGAAATTTCACCCATACCTTTTGGGTAATAACCATATTTATGAATCGTCAAGCCAGTTTTTAAGCCCATTTTTTCGAGTGTTGGTAAAAGTATATACTGTAATTAGTTTATGGTTGGTGAGTACCGAACAGATGTACCACCTTTATCAACATGGATATAGGTTCTTTGTTTTGCAAAAGCACAAATAGGTAATATTGTCATCAATAACATGGGTATACTTCCAGCTGTTCCAATCTGTGCCTCAATTTTACCCCCAATAATTTCTGAAGGGTTAAACCAAAGTTCCTCTGAACCTAAGTGAGCACCTTTAACCTTTGCGTTACATAGTTTAGCAGCCAGAAGTACGGATTCAAGATGTTGTGGACGTAATCCGGGTAAACGTCTTCTTTTACGAATATTATAGATGTGGAGTTCTTCTCCAAGTATACTTGCCAGAGAGATGGAAAGGCGGAGTATAGTACCACTGCCACTTTTCTTGTTACCATCAATCTCTATCAAAAGAATCACTTTTTAATTAATTATATTAAGGGTGAAATAAAGCGTTTCAGTTTCATATGGAAGTATAAAACTGTGTTAGTGTATATACTGAAGTGTTTATCATTATTTTACGATGTTTTAGTTGAATGAAGACCGTGTCTAAGAATAAAATGAGAGAATTAGTACATGCTTACCAGAAAGAATTATTTTACAGAAAAAGATTGATTTAAAGATTCTCTTAATTATACTGTAAAAAAGGGGATAATGGTTATCTTATTCATCCAAATATGAAGGAGAATACTTGTGAAAAAATAATTTATGGTCATTAAAAAACGGATGGAAATTAAACTCTGTTCGGTTCAATAATTATCTTTAATGATTCATGTGGGTTCGCTACAAGTTGAAAACCTTTACTTATTTCATTGAGGGGAAACTTATGAGTAATCATGTCTGCAACATTAATCTTTTTATGAGTTAGAATTCCCATAGATTCTCTCAAGTCTATTGGAGCTGCTCCATAAGAAGTCATTACTGTTATTTCATTCTTCCAGAACTCGGTAATGGGGGTTGGAAGTTTAACTGTAGGCGGAGGTACAGCAAAAAATAAGATAGTTCCACCTCTATCCACACAGTTTAAAGCTGATAAACATGCTTGTCTCGCACCCGTACAAACGATTGTCTTATCGGCTAGTCTTCCACCATTTTTTTTTCTCAATTTTCTTTGAATGTTTGTTCTTGCATCTATGATACTATTGGCACCAAATTTTTTAGCTAACTGTAAGCGATATGGGTTTATATCAGCTGCGATAATGTTACGAACCCCCATAAGTTTCGCTAACTGTATGTGGAGTATTCCAGAGATTCCAGCTCCAATTATGAACACTGTATCGCCTTCATTAACAGAAGATAACCTTTGACCTCTAACGACGCATCCTAAAGGTTCAATGAAAGTTCCGTCAACATATGACATATTTTGGGGAAGTTTGTATACTCCAGATTTTACAATAATTTTTTGTACACTGATGTACTGAGAAAAGCCTCCGGGGTAGTAGTTTGTTGTATGAAGAGTTTCACAGGCTGTATGGTGACCTCTTAAACAATATCTACATTTGTTACAAGGAACATGGTGTGAGATGAAAACCCGGTCTCCAATCTTAGATGTTGTAATGTTTTTTCCAATCTCTTCTATAGTACCTGTTGCTTCATGACCTAAGATTCTCGGAGAACTTGGAAGTCTATACCATTCCGTCACGTCGCTTCCACATATTCCGCAAGCCATAACGCGTACTAATATTTCGTCTGCAGTTATTTCTGGCTTGGAAATTTCTTGTAGTCTTATATCGGAATTATTATAGTAAACAGCAACAAGCAAAATGTCACCAATTTAAGGGATGAGTTAGTCTTTTACTGTTTTATTTTTATTAAAGAGATTTTGAGCTTCTTTGGGGGTATAGTTTTCGTGAATTATCGCTCTCAAAGAGCGTATCATAGCTACGGGATATTGTGATTGCCATACATTTCTTCCAAGGTTTATCCCTATCGCACCGTTTTGTAGAGCATCATAGATAAAGTTGAAAACTTCCATCTCGGAATCAACTCTCGGTCCACCAGCAATTACAACAGGTACTGGGCAACCTTCAACAACCTTATGAAAGTTTTCAGTGCAATAGTAAGTTTTAACTACTCTTGCACCTATTTCAGCAGCTATTCTGCAACATAGGGCTAGGAATCTGGCTTTCCTTTTTTCAAGTTCTCTTCCTACAGCAGTTACTGCCATAACAGGGATCCCGTAATCTTCGCATTCATCTACAAGTTTTGCAAGATTTATCAATGTTTGGTGTTCATACTTGCTTCCTATAAAAATGGACATTGAGACAGCACTTGCATTAAGTCTAATAATTTCACGAATTGATGTTATTCGATCTTCATTAGATAGATCGTCTCCAACAACACTTGAACCTCCCGAAACTCTCAGAATTATCGGTTTTTTATTTTTTGGATCAACACACGTTCTAAGTATTCCCCGCGTCAACATTATAGCATCCGCATATGGAAGAAGAGGTTTAATGGTTTCACCTGGTTTTTCAAGTTTATGAGTTGGTCCTTGGAAATATCCATGATCAATAGGTAAAAATAAAACTCGTCCATCCTTCTGAATTAGTTGAGCTAATCTATTTCTTATTCCCCAAACCATTTAATTCACATCTATTTCATTGGTTTTAGAATCAAATAACCTTTTTCTATAAGCCAGTGATGAAATTGCCAAGTTGTAAATTTACAATGAGTTCGACAGCTTTGTCTAGTGAATTCGTATGATTTGGATGTGATATTCAACTTGTTTAACTTTGTTTGTGTGGAACATTTAACATCGTTACAAAACTCTCGCCGTTTATACACATTGAATCCTTCTAAAGACATTTTTATCAAGTATTAATGGGTATAAGCAGTAATAGATTTTTCTAGTGTTTTAAACGTTAAGATAGAAAAAACTTAGTTATTAAAAAACTATTGTAGAAAAAAAGTAGGGGTAAGTATCGTTTTATATTTGTCTTTAAATCTTGGTAATAAAATTTTTTTCTGGAGAAGTGAAGTTTAATATTATTTATGTGAGTAAATTTTGTTTTAGAAACTAAATATCATAACACAGTTGGATTACATTTTATAGAAATTACATGGATATTTTAGTTGAAAAGGGTTGTTTTCCAAAGATTTCAGCTACACCGTCTCTAACTTTATTTCTAAACTTTGGAGTAGTGTAAATTCGTATAATATCCATATAACCAACCAGGGCATCAATAATGGGTGAATATTCTGATAATGTGCGTCGTTCTTTAGAACCATCTGGAAGGCTTTGAAAAACAGGGATCTCAGATGGTTTCCCAAGTAATGGATAATATGGAACAGAAGGAACCGTTGGCACATCAATTAAAATATAATACGGATCTACTCCCGATTTTTCACCAATCTCTTCAATTATCTGATTTCTAATTTCATCTCGACTCATTAGATTTGTGTAGAAATCATTTTGGTGATGGATGATGGTTGTATGTACACATTTTAGGAGTTTTCTATTTAAGTATAATTCAGCTAATTCTTGGCTAATTCGTATTTTTTTTGTTCTTAATGGTTTGAGAGATAGTAATCTGGAGAGGACATTAGCGTCCACCATTTTTAGATAATCTTTAGGTTTTTGAAAGGAAGTCAATTCAAGTTGATCGTTAGCATAATCCATGGCACGAACGAGCATTATTTCCGCGGCTCTTACGGTTCGATGAAAATAAACAGCTTTAAACATCTCATATCTAGCTATTACAAATGATTCTAAGGCATAGAGTGCATCAATATTCATAGCGAGCGTGTTATCGAAAACATCGATGGAATTTATTAAACGATGAACGTCTATTTTACCGTATTCGACACCGGCAAAGTGCGAGTCCCTGATGAGGTAATCCATAGTATCAGCGTTAAATTGACTTGCAATAATTTGATTGAGGAACCTTTTGTCTGGTTTTTCAAGTTTTCCGACAGCGAGTTTAGAGAGGTCTTGTGTTGAATAACCATATTTTGTGAGAATATCCTTCAACTCACTGTTTTTAATAAGCCATTGGGTGACATCTTCATGGGTCATGTTACGATATTTCCCTAGGATTTCTTCATACATATGGGAGAATGGTCCATGACCAATGTCGTGTAAGAGTCCAGCTATTCGAATTTTCTGGACATCTTCTTCATCAATGTAAGACAACTTCGTAAAATGGTTTCCTAGAAGCCCTGCTAAATGCATAACACCCAAAGAGTGGGAAAATCTTGAATGCTCTGCGCCAGGGTATGTTAAAAAAGCACCCGAGAGCTGTTTAATACGTCTTAATCTCTGTAGAGGTTTAGAGTCAATAAGTTCCTTCTCAATAGAAGTCATAAAGATGTATCCGTGGATTGGATCTCGGATCTCACCAATACTTTTAATCATCAAATAACCCCTTTATTCTTTAATATCAGATGTATTTTTACTTTATTTATTCCTTTAAGTCTATTTTGTAAAAGAGGTAATGAATAAAAAATAAGAAGTATCATCATTTACTTTAAGCAGCGCATAAATCATATCTACGATAAAAAACGAGTATATATTTTATTAAAAAAATTATGAATAAATAGCAGATTTCAGTAGATAAATCTATTACAGCTTATGGTAGATGGTATATTTTGTTAAAAAATTGTTTTCTTTTTCTAAAAATGAAAAAAGGTAATGAATAGTATAATTAAGATCATGTACATTTGTTAATTGAGGGGGTAATGTTGTGTCATTAATAGCCATAGAAGGAATTGATAGATCAGGTAAGAGAACTCATTCAATGTTGCTTTTAGAGAGATTACGGAAAATTGGAAGGCGTGTTGAACATATTACTTTCCCAGATTATAAAACACCACTAGGAAAAGAGATTAACAAGTTCCTTCGTGGTAGAATAAAATTTAGGCCAGAGATTAGACAGTTACTATATGTTGCTAACAGATGGGAAAGAGCAAAAGACATATGTAATTGGCTGAAAGAGGGAAAGATTGTGATTGCGGATAGGTATATCCCTTCTGGTATTGCATATGGTTTAGCGAATAATCTAGAGTTGGAATGGATGTTAAAACTTGAGAAGGGTCTACCCATCGCTGATGTTGTAATAGTAATCGATATTCCCGTGGATACAGCGCATAGAAGAGAGAAAGCGAAAGATCTATACGAAGAGGATGAATTGTTCCAAGATAGGGTTAGGAAAGCTTACCTGAACTTAGCTAAACAGTTTGGGTGGAAAGTAATCGATGGAAAAGGATCTATAAAAGAGATCGCGGAACATATCTGGAGTTACATCTCTAAAACAGTTTAGAATTCCGTTACCGTTTTGATGGTTTTAAGTATAGATATGTGCTTAAAAGTTGAGTTATACAAAGACTTTGTTAAGATAGATGGAATTTATGAACTGAATAGAACTGATGAACAATGAATAAGTTGTTGACAGAGTTATACAGGTAAATGAGACGAAAGAAATTTGAAAATGTGTTTAAGACTGAATTTAAAATCGTTGTTGTGAAATGATCATCCACCGTGAGAAATATGTATAATAGTTACAACGTCGTCATTTTTCAATTTTGTTTCGAGACCTTCTAACACATTTATCTCTTTACCATTAACTAAAGTTAGGATGTTCTGTCTTAAACGTCCCGTTTCATATTCAAGTAAGAATTTCTCTTTTAATTTGAAGCTTGTTTTTAGTCTCTTAATCATTGTAGAAACCGTAATTGGCGCATCGAAGATAATCTGTAATTTCTTCCTACCGGTTTCATTTTGTAATATTCCAACGAATTCTACCCATATAGACGCCAATTTTATTCACTCTTTGATTATATATTTCAAAAGAGAAAGATGTTTATAATTTAGATCTTTCTCAAAAGTATGGTAATGTTGTACCGATAAAGACCACATACGTCAAAACAGTGAAAACATCTTCTCTTTTTTTGGAAAAGAGTGGATGAGAATATTCCCAGTATAAAGATTCAAATAGAATTAAAATTCTTCTTATATAAAGGATTAAAAATTCATTTTACATCCAAGGTATAATTTAATCCTTAAAATAGTAAATAAATGGAAATAAGTTGATATTATGAAGCCCTTAAAAAGGCGCTTATCTGTTAGACGAGTAACATGCATCTTATTTATTTTTGCAATTATTTTTTCGGTTCAAATTGGACGGGTAAATGCAACAATAAGTTTTTGGATTGCTAAAGAAAAAATGCTGATTCCAAGAGGGCAATCAGTTGTTCTTGTAGAAGATGAGTTAATTTATGTAATCGGTTGTGTTGATAGAACAAATGTAATGGCTTTAGCGAGTATGGAAATATATGACCTCGCGACTAATAGCTGGAGTACTGGAGCT
>JAUWJG010000010.1 GCA_030607815.1 Candidatus Bathyarchaeota archaeon | reverse complement strand
GCCCGGGTTCAAATCCCGGCGACCGCACCAATTAGTTGCTAAGCTGTAAAGTTTTTCTATGAATCGATTGATATGCTTTTGAATTAACATCCTTAGGTAGCTCGGTTGCTATTCAATTTCCTATTAAAATTTTTGGTCATACACATCTCTATCAATAATACGGATGATTATAACAACGATGATAAAAAATTTAAAAGATTTCACTATTGTTCCTCATATATTTTTTTGAAGAAACCTGTGTTGATGCTTGGCTTATGGTTCCTTGAGTTTTACATTTAATTTTAGTAAGTTTGAAACCTTAATTAAACCAATTAATTATTCTATAAATCTTTATGAACCTTACTGAGTATATATTATAAGAGATTCCCATGTTAGAAGAGCAATTAAGAAAAATTGAAGAAGAAGTTTGTAGCTGGGGTGATACGGTTCATTATGCTTCTGTTCCACCTATATTTAAAAAATGTAAAGGAAGCTTTCTATGGGATAATAAAGACCAACAATACTTGGACTGGCAGATGTGGTATTCTGCATGTAATTTTGGATATGGAAATAAATTCATAATAGATGCTCTCAAAAAACAATTGGATGAATTACCTCAACTTGCTTGTCAATACCTTCATGAGGATAAAATAATTCTTGCTAAAGAGATAGCAGATATTACCAACAAAACCGTTGGAATGGCAGGAAGAGTACAGTTTAATGTTGGCGGTAGTTCTGCTGTAGAAGATGCTTTAAAATTAGCAAGAAATTATACAAATAAACAATTTACGTTCGCATTCTATGGAGGATATCATGGTAGAACTTTAGGAGCTACTGCTGTCACTTCATCAGCTAGATACAGAAAAAACTATGGACATTTTGGAGACAGAGCAATCTTCATTCCGTATCCTTACTGTTTCTACTGCTTCTACAAAATGAAGCCGGAAGACTGCAACCTTTATTGTGCTCAAATGTTTGAGAGATTATTTGATACTGAGTATTTCTCAATAATTGATAAACAAAAGGATCCCGAGCCCGGTATGATAATATTTGAAGCTGTTCAAGGAACAGGCGGATATGCTAAACCTCCGGAAGGGTACTTCAGAAAAATTGCTGATGTATGTAAGAAATATGGAATATTAATGATTGACGATGAAATCCAGATGGGATTCTTTAGAACTGGAAAAATGTGGGCGATTGAACATTTTGGAATAACTCCTGATATAATCGTTTTTGGTAAAGCTTTTACTAATGGGCTAAATCCTCTATCAGGTATAATCGCAAGAAAAGATCTTATGGCGCACGATATTTGGGGTCCAGGGATGACCCATTCCACTTTCAGCTCAAATACGCTTGGAACAGCTTCTGGTTTAGCTGTTATGGAACTGATTAAGAGAGAAAACTTTGAAGAAAAAGCCAACCATATCGGTGAATACTTAAGCAAACAGCTCAAAGAAATTGAAAACAAATATCCTGTTATAGGTTACGTGGATAATCTTGGAGCTGCTATAAGGGTAGAAATCACATATCCTGATGGAAAAACTCCGAACAGAGAATTATGTGGCAAGATCTTTGATACAAGTCTAAACCCAAATATTCAAGCTAGTGATGGAAAGAGATATGGATTAATCCTGGATCAAGGCGGATGGTATAAAAGTACTTTCACCATTGCTCCTAATCTCTATTCAACCGATGAAGAACTGGACCTAGGTGTAGAATTATTCGAGAAAATAATTAAAAAGTTTCCTCAGAATTAAAATGAACATATTTATCTTCGATTTTGATGGGACAATTACAAGAAAAGACACGACGGATTTAATACTTGAAATACCAAACAAGGATCAAATCTGGCAAATTGAAGAAAAATGGCAAAATGGCGAAATAACCTCCTATCAATGTATGAAGGCGCAAGCTAGATTCCTCAAAGGAATCACGAAAAAAGAAATTCATCAACACCTTAAACAACATAGTTACCTGGACAAAAAATTCTCTAAACTTGTACATTTCCTAAAGACTAACAAAATTTATCCTGTGCTTCTAAGCGAGGGTTATGACCTCTCTATCAAATTCTATGGTGTCCAAAAGCAGATTAAAGATATTTACTGCTCCCACCTCATAACAGACAATGGAACGTTAACCGGGAAACTCACGGTTTCAAACGAAAAGACATGGAACTACAATGAAAAATGTATAGGCTGTTGCATCTGTAAAGTGGATTTTCTACGCAAGCTAAGTACACAGTATAACATAACAAAATCGTTCGCCGTTGGCGATGGAAGATCAGATGCGTGTTTATTTAAATATGTAGATACATCTTTTAGTTTAAACTCAAAATATAAAGCAACTTATCAAGTCAAAGATTTATCTGACGTCCTTAGAATTCTAAAGAAAAACTTTAGATGTTGATATTACGTGAATGAAACTAATTACGAAAAATGGTTTAATCTTTTTAGTAAACATGTTAATAACCCGAGAAGTGTAGAGATTCTTCAAGAAATAGACATTGGTTATCTTTCCACTGTGTATTTAGTTTCAGTCGATGGAAATTATTACGCTGTGAAGATGTATAATGAAAGATACAATGGAACCAAAGTACTCCTAACAGAACAAAAACATATTATGAACGCTAGAATATCTATACCTGAAGCTGTGCCTCAAGTTATCTTTTATTCCAGCTCTACAAAAAACGAGTTCAATAGAGAAATTCTTGTAATGGAAAAAGCGTTCGGAATTCATCTAACTAAAGACATTTTCAACGAACAAGTTTTTGAAGAATTAATCAATGTTTTAAAGAAGCTCCACAGCTCTAAGGTAAACAGTAGACCAAATATTGATGAAATAGAAAGGATAGATAACTACAGGAAGCTCATTTTGCAGTTCTTGAAAAAAGAAGAAATTATCTCTCAAGAACGATTTTCTAATCATTTAGAAGCTTTAAGAGATTATTATCTTGAAAAGAATAAGCTTTTCAATCAAAAAACGATTATACATGGAGACCTCTGGTGGGATAATATTCTAGTTGACAAAGGTCAAATAAAAATTGTAGACTGGTTGGAGTCAAGTGAACAGGACTATTGTCGTGATCTAGCGCAGTTAAAAATTGGCATACTTAATGAGCTTTTGGATATTAATGAAAGTCAACGCTTCTTTGAAAAAATATTGAATGCTTACACAGATAAGTTTGAAGACGAAACAATTTTTGAACGAGTAAGGTATTACTTACCCTTACTGTATCTTGAGGAAGCTTTTTACATCCCGTTCAAGTTTTTTCATTGGAAAACCATGTATGAAGAGAATGCTGAAACCTTTAGAAAAAGATTTATTGACTACTATAAAAAATCAGAATTATCATTCAAATTTAAACAATAGACCTCACTAAACCGTAGCATGACTGTTCCGCTAATCTTAAGATACACCCAAAGAAACTTTTGAAGCACGAGCTACCGTTAGAGGGCGAAAACAAAAAAAGTACATATTCAGCTCCGAAAAAGTAAGTTCTAGCAGTTGCACCATTTTATAGCTAAATCCACATTTTTTCATGAATCCGCTGATACACGTTTTATGTTGACATTAATTTCGGTAACCTGGAGATTATTCAATGTCTTTCCAAGGAAAGTTGACTAAAAAACTGTTGCAGACTTGATAATAATTTACTATTTTGGTTCTAAAACAGTTTTTATTCCCTGTAAAAAAATAGCTGCTTCAGCTCCATCAATAATCCTATGGTCAAAGGATAATGTGATGGACATTATATGCCTTTTAACGATCTCTCCATTCACTACTACAGGTTTCTCATTTATCCTTCCAACTGCTAATATAGCGCTCTGAGGCGGATTAATTATTGGTGTAAATATATCTACTCCAAACTGGCCAAGGTTTGTAATGGTAAATGTACCTCCAGTTACTTCGCTTAGTGAGAGCTTCCTTTTCTTCGCTTTTTCAATAAGCTTCTTCATACTGCGCGCGATTTCAACTAGAGATAGGCTGTCAGCATTTCTAATCACGGGTACTATTAATCCGCTCTCTAAAGCTACGGCAACTCCCATGTGAATTTTTTCGAAGATCAGTATTTTTTCTCCTTCTAGTTTAGAGTTCAAGATAAGATTTTGTTTCAAGGTATCGATTGTTGCCTTAACGATCATGTCTGTATATGAAATTCGAACATTTCTTTCTTCTTGATTTATCGTTTCACGAAGTCTTATAGCCTTTGACATATCCACTTCCATCGTCATTGTCACTCTTAGAGTGTTCTTCTCACTATTTGACAAACGTTTAATAATTGTCTTTCTCATGCTAGTAAGTGGAATTATTCTAACAGGACCCATACCTTGACTTTCCTTTTTCATCTCCTGCCCTTCAAAATTTGAATCTTTACTCTTCGTCATTTCTCATACCCTCTAAAGATATTAATGTGAAGGATATATAATGCCTCTTAAATACAAAAAGTAGATTGTTAGATCTTCTGAGGTAGATCGGATTATGAATATTTCTAAATCTAAATTGATTAATATGTACGAAAAAATGGTGCAGATACGCCTTTTTGAAGAAGAAATCATCAAGTTAATTGGACTAGGCCAACCGTTAGGTATGGCCCATCTCTATATTGGTGAGGAAGCTGTAGCTGTCGGTGTCTGTAGTAATTTTCTGGATGATGATTACATTGTAAGCACACACCGAGGACATGGTCACTGTATCGCGAAGGGTGTTAAAATCAAATACATGATGGCCGAACTTTTTCAGAAGAAAACAGGAACCAACAAAGGTAAGGGAGGCTCGATGCACATTGCAGATTTTACAGTTGGGATGTTAGGTGCTTGCGGTATTGTCGGTGGAGGAATTCCAATCGCTACTGGATCGGGGCTTTCAATTAAGCTAAGAGAGACAAACCAGGTAGCTGCCGCCTTTTTCGGTGACGGTGCAACAAACCAAGGAACTTTCCATGAAAGCCTTAATATGGCTTCTATATGGAAGCTTCCAGTACTCTATATATGTGAGAATAACTTGTATGGAATGTTTACCCCAGCTTCTTATGCTCTCTCTGTACAAGATGTCTCTAAAAAGGCTGAAGCTTACGGGATACCCGGAGTTACAGTGAATGGTATGGATGTGATCGACGTTTACGAGGTCACTAATCAAGCTGTGAAAAGGGCAAGGAACGGGTTGGGGCCAACCCTCATCGAATGCAAAACGTATCGATACTATGAACACTATGGGTCCTCTACGGATAGTTTCTATAGGACAAAGGAAGAGTGTGAAAAGTGGAAGCAAAGAGATCCAATTAAAAATTTCAGAATCCGACTTATCAATGATGGAGTCTTAACTGAAGATAAACTCTATGGGATCGAGGAAAAAGTTAATGCTGAGATTGAGGAAGCCGTGAAATTTGCTGAGGAAAGTCCAAATCCGAATCCTGAAGATGCTTTGGAAGATCTTTTCGTATAATGGGGGAAAGTAGAAAATGCAAAGAGAAATAACATGTAATCAAGCTATTAATGAAGCGATAGGAGAAGAGATGAAAAGGAACTCAACGGTCTTCTTAATGGGAGAAGATTTGTATGGTAATCCCACATTTGGAGGAAAACCATTAGACTTATCGCTCAAGAAAAGGGTTCTCAATACGCCTATTTCTGAACCAAGTTTTGTAGGGGCTGGATTGGGGGCAGCACTCACGGGGATGAGACCTATTGTAAAACTAATGTTTGTCGACTTTTCGCTCATGGCTTTGGATCAAATCATCAATCAAATCGCGAAGATTACGTATATGTCAGGTGGGAATGCGAAGGTTCCCTTAGTAATCTGGGCTCCTGAAGGTGCATCAGGAAGGTCAGCAGCCCAACACTCTCAAAGTTTAGAAGGAATTTTTGTAGGAACTCCTGGGTTGAAAGTTATCACCCCCTCGACACCATACGATGTTAAAGGCCTATTCAAGACAGCGATCAGAGATAACAATCCGGTGATATTCTTAACCCATAAACGCCTCAATTATTTAAAAGGACATGTTCCCGAGGAAGAGTACCTCATACCTTTTGGTCAAGGAACTATCAAGAGAAAGGGAGATGATGTTACAATAGTGTCTTGGTTGTACACTCTGAATAAATCGCTTGTTGCAGCAGAGCAGCTTAAAAATGAGGGAATTAGCGTAGAAGTGATTGATCTAAGAACCCTTGTTCCACTCGACAGTAAGCTCATTTTAGATTCTGTTAAAAAGACAGGCAGACTCGTTGTGGCTGAAGAAGAGGCTAAGAGAGGAAGTGTGGCGTCTGAAATAGCTGCATTTGTGGCTGAGGAAGGCTTTCAATACTTGAAAGCACCGATTAAGCGCGTAGCTTCAAAGAATGTGCCGATCCCATTTGCGAAGACGATGGAAGACTTTGTCCTCCCACAAGTAGGCGATATAGTCAAAGCTGTGAAGGACATTATTTGAACCATTTACTTATGATTCAAAATCCTCTGACTAAATATAAATGCGGTGAAAAAAAGTGGTAACTTATGTTCATATGCCTAACATGTCTACCTTGGATTATACTATGGAATACGGAATAATCACAGAGTGGATTAAGAAGGAGGGAGAATACGTAGAGAAAGGAGAACCCTTACTTACAGTGGAGACTGAAAAAATAGTTAACGATGTTAACTCCCCTGCTTCAGGTAAAATATTAAAAATATTAGCTCCTGAAGGAGCAGAGGTGCCTGTCGGAGAGAAAATTGCATTAATAAAATGATGAGACGAGATAGATGGTCAACTATATCTTGTATTCAAATGTAAAATAACGTTTATTTTACATTTATTAATCTGTTTACTTCTATCCCCTGAAGATAATGCTCTATTTTTTAATTATCTATCAGATAAATGCAGTGTGTTGAAGAGTAACATTTTTTGTCAGTATAGAGGATTAATATTTTTTTAAAAAATGTTTGAAATTTGTATCTAAGAAAATGATTGGTGTCTTCTTATATATAAAAAAAAGAGAGGGGTATGTTACCCTTTTCTAATGCCGGTATATCTATTCCTTTTCAACTTCTTTAATTGATTCTTCTAGTAGGTCTAAGGATGTTTCAGCATGTTCTTTTGTGAGACAGAGCGGTGGACTTGTCCATGAATAGCCGTAATTGAGAACTCCTTTTTGGAACCATTTCAAAAATATTTTCATCGTGGCTTCACGATCTAATTCTCTTGAAGCTTTGTCCTTTACTACGGTAACTCCGATATTCATTCCTTTAGCTTGTACACTTCCAATCATTTCATGTTCGCTTTGAAGTTCCAACAGTCTCTTCGTAATTATTTTTCCCACCTTGTCTGAATTGTTCACTAAATCAAGCTCATTCATGTAATCAATTGTTGCAATTATTGCAGAACAGACCATGGCGTTAGCTGCATATGAGTGAATCCCAGAGCCGGGAGGAAGAGCCGCTGCAATTTCTTTTCTCGTAACGATTGCGTTTCCTGGAAATCCCATAGTGAGACCTTTTGCAGTGCATAGTATATCGGGTACAACATTCTCCCAATCACACATCCACCATTTTCCTGATCTTCCCATACCACTTGTGATTTCATCTGCGATAAGTAGAACATCATTTTCAGTGCATACTTTTCTCAGTTTAGTTAGAAATCCTTTAGGTGTTCCATGTGCTCTTGCCCATGGTTCAAGGATTACAGCGGCGATGCTGCTTTTTCTAGCGCTAAGGCCCGCTGGTGGTTTAATTGCTTCTCCAACGAATTCTGCGCAGAATATTCCACAGTCGGGGTATTCCATCTTGAATGCGCAATTATAACAGTTACAGGAGGGTAATATTATGCTTTTAATATTCGGTCCTTGCCATGTACCGTGTTGCCCGTGATAATGTGTTGCTAGCTGAACAATAGTGTTTCTTTTTGTGAAATTTGTAGCTGCTTGTACCGCTGCTAATGTAGATTCTGTGCCTGAACCGCCTCCTATGACGACTGTATCAAATTCGGAGGGGCATATTTCTAGGAGTTTATCGGCTGCTTTATATCTTAGATCAAATGACCAGTTTGCAGTATTTACCATTCTTGAAGCGCCTTTAGATACAGCTTCGATGACTGGTGTGGGACTGTGTACATTTGCCATGTGGTAGCCTGCGGTCCAGTCTATGAAAATATTGCCATCGGCATCGCGAACTGTGTCCCCTTTTGCAGATTCCCATATGAGTCTACTTACTGGAGACGCAGGATTTGATCCATATACTATCAGTGGAATGCGTGCCATAATTTTTTTATAAATTTCTTCAGATTTTGGCCCTGGCGGTGTTGTGACGATTTTTGGTGCATTAGGATATCCAAGTGTGTTCAAATCTTTTTTAACCATTGATTTTTTTCATCTCTAAGACGTGTTATACATCTATTTTTAATAAAACTTATGGTTTTTCGATGTCAAATTTCTTCTTTGTAAAATAGTTTTAATTATATAATGTACTACATTTTTTCGAATGATGTATTTTTTTTCTTGAATCATTCAAATTGTTACTGTAAGAAAGAAGAGTCTTATGATTGACACTCTTTTATTTTTGGTAAATCTTGGATAGGTCATCTTATTGGTTGCTGTGTTCTCTCATTTAGAGAATTGAACTTAAGTTTAACTTTTAATTAATTACTCTATTTTATGGAGATAACATTCTTCTTTTAAGAGATTAATTATGCTTTGTATTTCCTCTTTAATTTTAAAATGGAAACTTTACCTACTCCGCCTCCTCTTTTTAGAAAGTTTTACGATAAACAATCTGCTTATGCTATGTATCGCGTGTCTGTCTTTTCGAAGTTTTTGACGACCTCTCTTAGCCGTTTCGGTGTTTCGAACATATTTATGGGGACATCTTTGAGAATTGACCAGGGACCGTTTCTCCCAAGTTCGGTTGCAATATGGGTCTCTTCAAAGGATTCTTCTGTGATTTTTTGAATCAGTTGACTGACCTTTGTCTCTCTTAAGTATCCTAGTGCGTGTAGATATTCATGGAGGAGGATGTTGTAGACGAACGCGTTTACGATTTGCTTTGACTGGGTTGACGCTTCAATAATGTTTAAAATGCTTCGGTTGAGTACTATGTTATTTGTACCTACGGAGTAATAGGCACCTAATTGGAGTGGGAGGTCATCTAAATAGAGCATCATGCCTACTCTGTATTCGCCTAGAGACCGTTTAACGGTCTCTTTTACAATCTCATAGATGTCTCCGAATCCTTTTGCGTGATCAAGGCGTACTTTATACTCTTCTTCTATCACTCTTTCCACTTTCTCCATTTTGTAGCCTCTAACTTATGCTTTTTTGATTGATAAAGCGTAATATAAATCTTTATGAAACAATCTTCAAAATATTAATAACGATAAATTCATAATTTTCTTTCATGTCTATTAATAAGGCTGTGATGACATCTACTTTTAAAGTGAGGTTACTGAGATGAATTCAGGTTCAGATTATGGTGATAAGTTGGATACTATCGACCTGATCATTACGGCTTTAAAGGAGCATGAGAAAATGCTCGATTCTGTTCACGCTAAACTTGAGATGCTTGTTGATAAAGTTAGTGTCAAGGAATCTGTCCGAGAACCCGTTGCAGTCAGAGGTCTGGAAAGATTTTCTGAAGGTTTGCTTTTCATCTCTTGTAAGAAATGGCGAGACTTCAAGTCTAAGTGTAAGCGTGCCAGTGTTATCACGTTTGAGATCCGTGATAATACCTTCTTTGTATGTGTGCAGTTGAAAGGGAATATCTTTCGGTATTCGGAGAAGATTCCTCAAAACACGTTCAAACTTGTCGATGAAGGGAAGCAGTATCTGGTTGAAAAATTTTATATCGAGGATGTCGAGAATCCACTGTTTTTTAATGGGACATTGAAGTGTGGATTGAAACTATTAACCAAACCGATAAAGACGGATCTAACTGATCAAGAATTTCAGATAACCATGAATTATGATTTGGACTCAGCTCTAGCCAAGGAATTCCTTTCCAAAGAACTCTCGGTTTCCATGGAGAACATTATAGAAGGACGTATCACACTCTAGCCCAAAGCTTATTGGCAACCAACCCTTCAAGTGACTTTCTATGATAGGCAAGTGCATTGTGACCTTTATCTGTTATATGGTATCTACGAGAGTTCCCCATTCTTCTTTCTAGTACGAATTTCTTCGAGACGAGGACTGAAAGAATTTCGTGAAGTGTCTTCCAGGATAGGTTGGTTTTATACATGATCCTGGTGGGTTTAGTTACACCATTTTCGACCACCTTAAGGAGATCGAAGTATATTTCCAATCTAGATCTTCTAACCATATTTCAGATAACCACTCTCACTTTACCATCTTTTAGTATATAAGACTTATGAATTATCGGCAAGAATTCAATCTTTTTCCTTTTTTTGGAAAAAAATACTGTTTTTTACCTTATTTTGGATAAAACCTTAATTATTCACCTATAATTGTAAAAATATCATAAATATTCCCTAATTCCGTTAGAGAAGCCTAAAATACCAATTATTCTAATAATTAATCCTAAATATAAAGGTGATAAAAACATTGAATAATAAGAGAAGAAGTGACATTGAGATTTCAGCCGATATATTAAAAGTAGCAATGAACGGTGCGAAGAAATCTCACATTGTTTATCGAGCAAATTTAAATTTCGACGTGGTCAAAAGGTACCTGAAACGCCTAAATGCGGCAGGTTTAATCAATTTCCCTTCATTTAATGGTCGCATCTTTAAGACAACCTCAAAAGGCAAAGAATACATCAACCAATACGAGAATTTAAACGCCTACATACCTCGGTGAAGAAACATTGAGTACTATTAACGAGAAAGAACTCCTAATCATGGCTTATGAGGAAAATCTTGTCCGAAAATTCAAACTTGATAAAAGAAAGCTTGTCGATTTATCGAAATGGACTTAAACAATGTAATTTCGATGTCTCGTTTTAAGACAGTTTTTAAAGTAGGTTGACAACGCTTTACTTTAATCTTTGAGTTTAGTAACATTCACAACTATCTTCTTTGCAGTTTTTTGCAGAAGCCACCACACTTAATTATGCAATCTAATTTGTAAGTAGAGTCTTTGTAATCTCCTTCACTTGGTGTGTGAAATTATCTTATCAAGATTATGATTACGAATAGTGTAGGGACAAGGTATTGGAATAAGTAGTTGATTAGGTTCAGTCGATTTTGAAGCTTTACATATTCTTGTTTTTCAATAGTCTCTATGCTTTCCTGCTCGATGTATGGTTCTTTAAGATAATAGTCTATCTTACTTTTCATATCTATTCATGTCCTACTCTATTGAGACCGTTAAAATATGGATTAAAGGGTTATGAACTCAAAATATAGATTGCAAAACTATATATGGAATTAATTATCAAGTTCATATACAATAGTTGGTGTTTTATTTTTGAGTTCAACATTTAAACCCTATCTCTCTTTGATAAAATCTAAACGCCTCTTCATGATTTCTTATTCTCTGAATGTTGCACTTGCTTTGATCGCTTCATCGAAGATTAATGGAAGTGACCTGCCCACTTTTGGGAAGAATCTCCTTCTTTCTCTCCTCTCGACTTTTGCCATTGTTCTCAGTGTCTACATCTATAATGATATCACTGATATAGAGATTGATAGGGTCAATAAGTTAGATAGGCCCTTAGTTAGAGGTGATCTTTCTAGGAAGCAAGCAAGTCGCCTAGTAACAATTCTAGGAATTTCTGGACTCACACTCGCCTACATAATTGATCTGAAATTCTTTTTCTTTTCGTTGGCCTACTTTGTGCTTTTATTTCTTTATTCTTTTCCTCCCGTTCGGTTGAAGCGAATCCTTCTCGTCAATAAATTAACAGTGGCGACGGCTGTTGCCCTCACGTACATGATGGGTGGGACCATTGCCGGATCGATCCCTATCCCAATCTTTCTCATAGCGGCGTATGGTTTCGTTGGAGGATTAAGCACGAGTATTATCAGGGATCTTACTGATCTTAAGGGAGATAAGCTGGGTAGAGTTAAAAACCCTGCGATCGTCTGGGGTCCGATCGTTAGTATTCGATTAGCCATGGCGGTAATCGGTTTGATGGGAATCACAGTGATGATTGGCTTCTTTCAGTTAGGTCTGAACCTCGCCTTCATTATCCTGGCGTCCTGTGGCTTCGCGGGTTGGATTTATGTACTATATCCTCTTTTGCGACGTTGGAATGAGCCGTCCTTTGTCGATAATACTTTTCGCAAGAAGATTGCGCCTATAGGCCTTGTTCTACAAGCCTGTCTCATCGCCGGAGTTATCCTTTGATTATTACAAGTTAGAAGCTTTCAGATTTCCTGTTAGATGAGATGTTCTATATCTTTCAAGTGAATGTTTTTGGGATGCCTAGTGTTTTTTTGGTGAATGCGATTCGTGGGTCCTCTTTTGCCTCTTCATATAGGGCATGGAAGATGTCTATGAGTCGTTTACAGAGGTATGCATTTTTGAATTTAAACGCGACGTAGAATTCTTGCGATAAGGGATGCGGCATCTCAATGATCCCATTTTCGTCGTCAGATACAATAAAACAGTAAGATAGATGTTTTATCACCCGCAGGTTCAAGTCTTTTGCTGTGAATAACTTTCGAACCATTCCGAGTGAAGAGGGATTCAAGACTATTTTTAACATCTCAATATTTTCGGAAAAGTTGGCTTCAACGGATAAAGCGTAAAATTCTATGCCTCTATCAATACAGTTGAAAGTAGAGTCATTGATTCTACTGTCCATCTTGTTTGTAGCTAAATAAGCTCTTTTTTTTGTTGAATTGAGTATTAGGTTAATTTCGTTGATGAAGACGTCATAGTCCACAATAGTCTTCACGGGGTATAGAATGTCTGTTATGCTGAAGATTCCCTGTGAACTGGTCTTTGAAATTGTGCCTAGCATCTCCCTCTTCTCCAGGGCTGAGAGTGTGTCTGAATTTAGCAGTGTATTCGCAAGTTCTAACCGTTCTCCCTGAAGCAATGTGTTTTTTAGGGATGCTCCCAGTTTCATACAGACTCTGCCGAGTAAGGTTTGTTGATATTTACCGTTTTTCTTCTCTACTAATCGTACGTCTATTAGTCTTTTCAACCAGACATAGTAACGTTTCTGCGTCAACTCTAACTCTTTAATGGCTCGAGTTGAACTTAAGATTCCCTTTTCTGTTTTCTTGAAAATTTTTAGAGAATCTGAACTAGTTAACGAGGAGAGAAGTTTAACTATGACGTTTAGGGAGATTTCTCCATTTTCCCCTCCAACGCCCTTCATTAATTCTTGCATAAACCGAAAAAAAATGTGTCAGTTGTCTATATAATGTGTTATGCATTCATAGTATGGATTTCACCTGCATTTATTGAAACCCGGTCTTACGGTTATGATGGATGTGTTTAGATGGGTTGACATCTTGATTGTCACAGGCCTAACTGTTCTTTTGGTTTAGAAGGGCATGTGGTTTCTATGTCTCTTGGTGACAAAAAAAGCAGATCTATTGTGTAAAAGAGGGGCGATTGACGTCTATAACTACAAGAGATTCAGATCACCTGGAGTCCCTTTTCAACCTAAAGGTATGCAAATTGATTCCATTGTATTCGCGGAGGGGAAGCGCGTTTATCATGCAGGAGACACCGATTTCATCCCGGAGATGTGGAGAATGAGATATATTGATGTAACGTTTCTACCCATCATTGGTCGGGCTACCATAGAGTTGGGCGAAGTGGTCGAAGCAGTTATTGCTTTACATCTCAAGGTCTGTATTTCCATGTATAGTCGTGATGCCGACGCTGATGAGTTTATGACGAGGTTGAGATCTGATCGGATGTAAAGGTTTTAGCAATCTCAGAAAGAGGGTGGATATATTTAAACATCATTATGTGACACATGTAAACATTTGTGGGGTATTTATGTGAAGTATAGAAAATTCGGTGAGCTTGATTGGCGGGTATCTGCACTTGGATTTGGAGCGATGAGGCTACCTATAATTGGCGAGGACCGTGGTAATATTGATGAAGCTGAAGCAATAAGGATGATTAGAAGCGCTATTGACCATGGTCTTAACTATGTTGATACGGCCTATCCATATCATAGTGGAAATAGCGAGATATTAGTCGGAAAGGCTATCAAGGATGGATACCGTGAGAAAGTTAGGTTAGCGACCAAAATGCCAATCCGGTTGCTTGAATCTGAAGAGGATCTTGATAGGATCTTCAGTGAACAACTTCACAAGCTCCAGACCGACCACATTGACTTCTACCTATTCCATGGTCTTAGAAGAGCAACCTGGTCTAAGGTTCTAGAATTTAATGTGCTTAAATGGGCGGAGAAGGAGATTGCAGACAGAAGAATTAGATATCTTGGTTTCAGTTTTCATGATGATTACGAGATGTTTAAGGAGATCATTGATAGCTATGATGGGTGGACTTTCTGCCAGATCCAATACAACTATGTGGATACAGAATACCAAGCGGGAACGAGAGGACTTAAGTATGCGGCTTTAAAAGGGTTAGCGGTCGTAGTGATGGAACCTATTCAAGGTGGAAATCTCTCGATCAAACCATCAGAGGAGATTCAAGCAATTTGGGACGAAGCCGAGATTAAAAGGACACCTGCCGAGTGGGCCCTTCAATGGGTATGGAATCAACCCGAGGTTTCTCTCGCTCTCAGTGGCATGAGCACTATGAATCATGTGGTCGAAAACGTGAGAAGTGCTAGTCGTTCAGATCCGGGTACACTTACTGATGAGGAATTGATACTCATTTCCAGAGTACGGGCGAAGTATCTTGAATATGGATTTATTGGATGCACAGGCTGTAGATATTGTGTCCCTTGTCCCGAAGATGTTTTCATCCCAGAAATCCTAACTCTTTATAACGAATACTATACGAAACGTGGGAACTTGAATGCTCAGCAAGACATCATCAACAAGTATAATGAGAAAATACCTCTTGAGTCAGGAGCTGATATCTGTGCGAAGTGTGGAGAGTGTGAGGATAAGTGTCCACAGCAACTCCCTATCCGCAAGTTTCTCACGAGAGTGGCTTGGTCGTTCAAAAGAAAAGAATGAAAAACTATTCATCTTGTTTTTCACCGTACTATCTATCGATTTAACACTTGTTCCTTAGGCTATCTCTCAATTTCATTCCACATTTCAATTGTTTTAAATTTTGATGATTTTTATTTGATTCATGATCTCGTTTAACTTTAGATTTCTATCCTGAGAGACTAACTCTAGATGTCCAACTTGTAGAGGATCAAGATTTACGAATTTACATGCGAAGATGTCCACAGAGAGCGGATCAAGACCTACAATCACTCTATCTCGAGCGTCTACTATATTTAGGTCACATCTCACGATTTTTGCTAAATCAGCTATCACCTTGTCTACGCCGAGTGGATGATAGACTCCATATTTATTCTTCTCTGCCAATAACCCAAAGAGATTTTTCAAAGCGCAAGTTAGCATCGTTCTTGAATGGGTTCCAACCTTGGAGATATTCACGAGCAAATCGCAATCATGAACCAGATTAGGAATAGGTAGATGATCAATTGCGTGAGGTGATGGCACTTCTAGATTTAAGATTTCGTCTCTCATTAAATTTACAGCCTCAACCTTCCCCTTAAACTTCTTTATCAAATTCCATATTCCTAAACGTCTAAATTGTTTTTCTGGAGTATGTCCCATGCTATCGGTCTCACCGATTACAAGTCGTTTAGCAAGTGGTTCAAAATATTTCAAAGTACATTCTAAGAGTTGGAGTTGTGGATGATACATTCCACACAGATTTGGTTTGACTAATACGAGATTGTACTTTTTTGGTTCAAATTTTACTTTAGATAGCATCTTAGAAAAAACATCAGAAGAGACTTTACTTGCATTACATGTAACGACTTTATAATCACTCACTGAATTGTATATGTACCTGTTTATATCTTGGTCCATATCTCTCCCTCTATCGTTAGTTCTAAGAATAAGTCACTCGGTTATTTGAGTTCTCTTTAGAGATATCTATGCAATGAATGCGAAGACTAGGATGTTAATCTCACTTGTTTTCATCTCTCTTGTACAATGTAGTCATCGTTTGACTAATCTTTCTATTTTCTGAAAGTTCACTGTCTAGAGCAATCCATCTTTTCTTAAGATTGAACCGTAACGGTTCTATACACCCAACACTCGGAACATTTCTCACTGTCTCCAAATTTTCAGCATTAACACTGTTTTGGTCTATAGATAGCTTCCTTACTTTAAAATATTAGATAAATGAAGGCGGTTGATTCAAATCTTTATCTATGCATTCGTATGCAGACTCGTACTGTTTTTCTTATCGGGTAATGTCCCTCTTTTTCGGTCTTAAATTTTTGCTTCGACATTTCCGACATTTCTTTGCCTGAAACGAGTTGCGTACTCCACATTTTCTACAAATCATAAAGTAAAGTCTATGTTTTCTCGCAATCTCTCTATGTTCTATATTTGTGATTGGCATTTAGCTCAACATCTCTTTTCTCTTGAGTTTTATATAAATATCATGGTTTTTGTGTTCATTATCTCTCTTTTTTACTTTGCGTCTGATTGACACTAAATCTTGGAAATAACCCTTGTTTATGTCTCTGTCCAGTTTCTGATTTATTTTTATAAGGAAGAACAGGTTCAAGATAATCAGTATCTCGTTTGAAAGACCTAAGATTTTATCTATATCTTTATTTAGTTCATTTCGGAATCTTTGAACTTTTACGCTTTCTCTTTCCTTCTTTTACTTCGTTTACGGCTCTCTGTAGCTCTTCTGCTTATTTTTCAGTG
>JAUWJG010000026.1 GCA_030607815.1 Candidatus Bathyarchaeota archaeon | reverse complement strand
TTTCTCTGATATTGTAAGAATTATTGTTTAGTTGAAGTTGTTATGGTTTATCTATAAAATTTCTTTGAAGCCATTGATTGGGTTAATCGGGGTTAGTGGATGCGAACAACTGTGCACCGTCAATAGAAAGACGAGATAACAACATCTTAAAAAAATTTTCTGGAAGAAGGGAAACTTCATCAATAAGTGCCCCCGCAAACTCAGATCCTCTAATCTTAGCTTCTGCTCTATCATCATTAGCTCCTACTACATACATTAATCTATCATACATACGCACCTCTCCCTTTCCACTCGAATACTGAACAGACTTCCCCACTAAATCCTGAAGCGGCGTAATAATATTTCTTTTAATTGTTTTATCAGTTCTACCACAAATAATCAACGGCCCTTTCGGGCCATTCCTACAAAACTCAAGCCATCTAAGCAAAGCGATAAAAGACTTGCCAGCACGAACTGGGCCTTCAAATATATTAAGTCTTGCCGTAGAATCAGCGAAAGACTCGACCTGTTTGTCACTTAAATTGTGTAAACCCACTACCCACTTCCTGTTTGTATCCTTTCAACGACAAACCTAATTAAAAAATTCAAACTCCTCACCAGAGACACAATAGCCTCCTTAAAGAAGGGATTTTCTCTAAACACACTATAAATCGTTAAGCCTATTAAAAAGTTCCACAAGAACTTAAAGAACTTCACCCTACGTTCTCTTTTATATAGTGCTTTTTTAAGTCTAAAAAATCCTTCCACCAAACTTTTTTATCATCTGCATATAAAAACTGGTTCTTTCTTATATTGTGATAAAGTATATAAAACGTTTCTTCTATGCTTTCAAATTTGTCTGAATGAGTCTTCAGTGCATTTTTTATTGCAGTCTCCTTCTTTAATAAAGAAGTTGCCTTCTTTGAAACTTCCAAAAGAGCCCAATATATTTTACCATCTATCTTTTCAATTTTATTTAAATGAGAAGAAAGCGTTCTTTTTATCTCTTTATCTAAACCTTTGACCCTAAGAGTCAAGTCTTTTACAGTCTTTCTTAAAACTTTCTCTAACTTTTCTATTTCAGTCTTTTTCACACTAAACCTCCTTTTCCTTTTCTAAACATCTCCTATTTGGCCAATTCCAGTCACTCGTGTGACACAAATCGGCTTTTTCGCGACATAAAAGACACTCTCCTCTATGCATCGTACAGGCACGGCCTTCTAAGGAAACAGCTCCCAATGCTAACGCACACATTCGACATATGTATCCCGCTTCTACTTCCTCTTTCCCCGACATCCTTGCATACTGATCATTATCTATAGCTTCTATAAAGAATTGAAAAGCATCCAACAGCTCATCTGGATAATCCTTATACTCTTCATATATTGGAGCTAATCTAGATTGAATATCACAGCTTATAGATTCATTCAAACAACTACACTCTAAGCAATGCTCCCCACATTTATCACACTCACCTGACATCTTCTAACTCCCCCCATACTTTTTTATACTCCTCATAAACTTCGTTGGTAATATCTTTGAATCCGTCTGAATAAAACGTATCTTGAGCCGCACTATCATCTATTATTACAAACTCACTTCCTCGTGAGTTCATCATAATTACCATTCCGGGAAAAGGATTTTGGGGATGATATAAACCAGGGGACTTGTTAGCCCAATTACCTGGTGGTTCAATCCATTCGTTAGTTGTAAAGTCAACAGCTGCATAATATGTGCCCATTCTAACTCCTTCAAAAAACTTTCTCTTCATTTCTTCTCCCTTTTAAGCCCCTCTGGCATCTCTTCACCCTCCTCTGCAATAAAAAACGCCGCAGGATCTAGCATATGCAATATAGGACAGACTCCTTTCATCATTTCCTCAGTTTCACTAAAACCAAACTCTTCTTTCTCTTCCTCGATTGTCATACTACGATACCGCCTGTATATTTTCTTGCGTTTACCAGACATCTTTCGGGCCTCCAACAAAGTTTTCTCTGGTTCTCTTCCAAGAAAGGACTTCAGGATTCTTTTCAAGCTTTCTACTAAACCAGTTTCCACCTTCATACCATCCGTTTGCCATTTTATCTTTAGTTTTCAAAATAACTATATCAAAAGGCTCTGGTGCATATTTCTTAGCATCTACCCATCCACTTTGATCATATTCAACATCGTCATAACCTAACTTGGTGTAACCTACTGTTTTAATCACTTAACCCCTCCTATATCTGTAATTTTAAAGTCAAACCGTTTCTCTACCCCAATTCTCTCCCACCCCACAACCTCGCGCACCACTACCCTGATCGGTTCTTTTAATTCAACATCCTGATTTTCTAAATACTCTCTATACAAGCGCAAACTTTCCCTGATAACAGGATCATTTTTAGTTAAAGACATCTTATTGTAAGTGGTAAGGGGTGCAGGTATCGCATAATCCCCTATTCTTACCCAAATTCTATACATATTATTCTCTTAAACACCTATCTAAATACATCAAAGTATCTAACGCTAAGATTCTTATTCTGCTTCTAGTCTCTTCATCTGTACTTTCATTGTGTTTATAAATCTCAATGATGTCTTGGCGTACGTTCTCTATATATTGACTAATTTTTGGATTTATCATTACGCCACTCCTATTCTTTTTCTGGCTATTTCACAATATTCTTGTTCTAATTCTATTCCTATTGCATCATATCCTAGATTCTTAGCAGCCACCAACGTTGAACCACTTCCTACGAATGGATCTAGCAACAGTCCATCTTTTGGCGGCATAGCTAATTTAATAAGATATTCCATGAGTTTTAAAGGCTTTACAGTTGGGTGTTTATTCTCTTGCCCTCTCTCAGCCTTAGAAGCTTTTGCACAGTAGAAGAATCTAGAAGCGCCACCTTGAGTAGGTTTGCTTCTCATTCCTCTGGTAATTCCCCATCCTCCACTCTTCAACACTCCCGTCTGCTCATCCAACATCTTCCCAGCTTCCTCGTCTAGTATGATGTTTGCGGGGAAGCGTTTACTTGGTTCTATTCTCCCCGCATCAATATTAAGCCCACTAACACCCCATTTAAGAGCATTTTGAGCATAAGAGCCCTCATTAGGTTTCATTGCTAATAGGATGGGTTCATATGCTGGTTTTAGGCCGTGAGATTTGTAGCCGTTCCATTGTTTTGCTTCGGGGGTTGAGGGGGCTGTCAGGTCAAATTCCCTTGCTTCTGTTTTTATTCCAATAGAAAAACAACTTTTAGTGTTGGGGGGATTATGTTTAACGTCTTTTCCAATAACTTCTCTTTCTGCTTCTATAACCTTGTCTAATAATGGTTTCATCTCGGGCCATTCATTTATTATTAAAGCTGCCCCTTTCTCACAAGGCAATCTTTGGCCTGCTGGCCTACCCTCAAACCAAGAGTAATTAGTCGACCCATTACAAAACATTTCATCTGCTTCTTTTAAGCTTATTCTTCTTTCCTTTCTAACTCGTTTTAATTCTTTTCCTACTATTTCCGTTAAGTGATTATTACCACCTCTTTTATCAATTTGCTTACTAATATCGGTAGCCTTAGGAAACCCACCCCCATGTAACCACATAATGCAATCCTTTAAGATGAATCCTGCATCTTCTACATTAACAGCCATTCTATGTTGCGTTCTAGATCCTGCAAATATAAGAGCCGTTCCTCCAGGTTTAAGAACTCTAAGACACTCCTTCCAAATCTCAATAGAAGGCACGTCATAATCCCATTTCTTTCCCATGAACCTTAATCCATAAGGGGGATCAGTTATAATGGTAGTAAAATGATTGTCTGGATAATCCTTTAAAACATATAAACAATTGCCATTAATAATCATGTCTATTTTCCTTTAGTCCACCACTTTCCATGTACTAACCTATGCCATGGAATTTTATAATCTTCGCTCCAACAAGACGTATGATATTCTTTCACCAGTGGCTTTTTTTCCATTTTGTCAGGAGTTTCTATCAAGCAATATTGACAAGCAAAATTTTCGATTTCTTCATCCCCTTCAAAATCCCAGTCTTTCATCCAATAAAGTATCTTCCCAGCTTTCAGTTCTTTAACCACCCCATCTAATGACTTCACAACTTTATATTTACTTTTCTTTTTCTTCATCGCCCTTCTCCTTCTTTAAACCCTTAATTGCATCCAACAACTCAGCCAACGTTCCATCAAAGCCTTCCGCGTTCTTAGGGCTTTCCTCTTGTCCTAACCGTTGTTTTCCAAGCCAAACAAGCAGAGCCGTATTCCCCCCCATTGCCACCTGAAACTGCTTAGCATGTAGTAAGGAATTGCCTTTTTGTCGCTTTTTAGCGGAGTAGTCGGAGAAGCTCATATTATTTTCTTTGACGCATCTATCATATAAAGTATCTTTATGAAAGCCTAGCTTTGCTGCTACCTGAGTTCCTGTACAGCCTGCAATTAAATACTTCTCTACGTCTTCCCAGTTTATCTTTATTCTTGGCTTAACTGTTGTCATTACTTCACCCTCACTTTCATTTTAAAAGTTGGGCTAGTAATCATAACATCGTTGAGAAACTTTTCCATTTCTCTTACAGCCGTTTCACTCTCAAACTTAAGATTAATAGAAAAAGATTTTGGCTTTTCTTTTGGAATAATATCTGTATTTAATTCTTCTTCAGTGAAGCCAGCCTCACACAAGATAAGTGGATCCCATCGATTAGCTAGCATATCGTCATCGAATTGCCCACAAATCTTGTTAAGGCCGATCGTTAGCTCTTGCTCTTCCTTTCCTGAAAGGGATCGGGAAGGTATCGCAACATCAACTTCACTAATGCCGAGGGCTCGAAGTGTTCTGAGCCTTTGGTGTCCCCCGACAATTTTGCCGTCTGGTTGGATAACAAGAGCTTCGCATTGTCCATACTTTTTAAGTGACGTTTTGAGACATTCCGCCTTATGTTTCGACATTGTTCGCGGATTGTCTTTGTTTTCGATGAGGTCATTTATATTCCTCTTTTCATATTTCCATGTTATTTCATTCATATTCTACCTATGGTTCACGGGATTTCTCCCAAGTAGATAAACAGTTAGTTAAGCTACTGGCTTATCCTTTCTCTTTATCATGTGAGGGCCATCTAAAGCAGCCTCTACATTGGTTTCCTTGTTTTCTTCTTTGGCAGCTTTTTGCTTGAACGCAGTCGCTTCTTGTGCCTTTTTTACCCTTTCTGCATCTTCTTTTTTCATTGCTTCTGTATATTCAATGAACGAGTAGTACATAACATTGTATAAAGGAAGACCAAAGCCACTCTTTCCCTCTTTATTCCAACGCGGCTTATTTCTACTCATTGAAGTTAAAAACTCAGCTAGTTCAGTTTTTTCTAAAACCATTACTAGATCTTTTCCGTTTGTAAAAAAAACGCTTAATTTAAAATCCATTATTTTTCTCCTTTTGTTTTTTTATCCTTTAATAATATCCCTCATTCATGATCTCGCCTATTCTTTTTATTTTATCTAAAACTTCTGGATCAATGTCATCTAAAAACTTCTGTAGACCTTTTCTTGTAGCTTGCGACTTTGCCACAACTTTGGTCATATAAGAGGTCTCCGTTTTGAGTGAAGTCTTAACCCCCTTAACTCTTTTTTCTACTGTTATAACTTTTCTTTCTAACTCTTTTATTGTGTCTTTTATCAATCTTTGATTTGCCTGCCACGTTTCTTGAAGAGAGGTTAACATATTATCTAGAGAGTTTTTATAAGTCATTTCTTCGCCTTTACTCATCTTTTTTTTTGTCATTTAACACTCCCTCCAATTAATTTAAGCCCTAACAATCTAAGCTTTAACCTCCAAACCCGAAGCTTCTCTCTCCATGGGGGACATTGTTTTACAACTAAAAGCTTCATTGGGTCTGATGGATTAATAGCCTTTTTTATCCAACTTTTAAAACATTTTCTACACCACTGTCTAGCCCAGCTTGTTTCCACATTGGAAATGAAATACCTATGAGTACACATACTCTTTTGACAACATTCGCATAGTTTTTTGTTCATTTCTTTTCCTCTTTTACCCAAAGTTCTCCACTTGTATTAAAAGACTCAACATATGAATAACCGTTTTCTTTAGCCCATATTTTAGCTTTGTAAGGGTTTATCCAGAGGTCTTTCTTCTCATCCCACATCCCTTCGACAGAGTTTATAAGAATATAATTATTCTTATTAACAGTTTCTAATATTTCTATTCTCTCACTAAGCTTTTCTATTTCAGAAAGCAATGCTTTAAATTTCCTGTCTGTATATTCCCTTTCAGTTTCTTCTAATGGGCTGCAAAATCTTACATTTCCTTTTTTCTTTCTTTTAAATATACTCATAAATTTACTCCATTTATTGGTTGTTGGGGCTATATATATCCAATTATCTTCTAAAAATCGCACATTACCCATTCTTTTTCTCCTTTTGGTTAATAGTTTCTATAGGCATATACTCATATTTTGCTGTTATTGGTTCTGGTACTGGATCTAACGTGGGCTTTAACCCATACCTCTCTTCGTCAAGGGGTTTTGTAAATCCAGTCTGACATCCCAAACAAATACCTGTTGCATTTAACACAACTATTGATTTGCATGTTGTGCACTTCATCCAATTGGAGTGGCTATTCATCTTTCCCCTCCCTTACAATACCGTCCAACATTGACATCACATCTTTCCCATATTTTTTTCTTTTCTTCTTGCTCATATTTCTGACAATTTCCTTATTTTCCTCACAAGACTGCATGGCTATTTCAATCGACTCTACAGTGGTTACAATTTTTTCATTCATCTTTTAACCTCATTTAAATAACTTGCCACAGTGGCTACAATAAATAATGAAAGAAAACTACCGAAACGATCATAAGGGGGAGAAAGAAAACTCGATGGAAAAGTTATAACTACAACAAGCGATGAAAATGCTAATCCCATGGCTACACATCTTAAAACAAATTTAAACTTGTTCATTTTGCTTCTCCTTAGGTGGTTTAGGTAATGGCATCCAGTGGGTAACTTTAATATCTCTATCATACTCGTTTACAAAAAAATCCATATCTTTGCTTAAAATATGAATAATTCTATCATTTTCTATAATGGTCTCGGTTATCCTTTTTTCAAATGTTGTAATTATCGTATAATGGCTAAAACCATTAAATGTTTCAGGATTAAACTCCTCTACGTAAACTAGATACTGCTCTTCTCCTTCGGGTAATCCATCTTTAACGCTAATCCAATTCATTCTTTCTCCTTTGGTAGGGCGGGTATTTCCATCCAATGTGTTATGTCTAATGCAATTGTTTCTCTAATGTTAGGATTAGATAATACAAAAACATTATCACGTCTATAATACACCGCCTTAAACACTTCCATTCCATACCTCATATTTGCAACCAAAACAACCATATCAATTTCAGGCTGTCTGTCTTTAACACTAATCCAAGTCATTGCCCCTCTCCTTTAGCTCTTCAACCACAAAGTAAACATGCATACCTTCATCATCTTCTTCTTGGAACACCCTTAATAGATGTCTACTATTTAAACCTAATCTGTGAGCTTTCTTAATTAAGTAACTTAAATCTTCTAAAGTTAATTTATCTTTATATGTTATAGCATGCTCATTAATCATATTATTATTCTCCAACGGAAAGAGATTTATCTCTACTCCAGGTTTATTATTATATCTTTTGTCTGAACTGACGGACGCAATCTGCGAATCATCGTTATAAGCTATTTTGTTTAAGACATCGAAATAAAATTTTAAATAATTGTCTGTATCGGGACGTGTTTCAACATAGGTAAATAGAGCCTTTTCACGCCTCTTTTTTGACCACGATTTAGGAACCGGGCAATATATCTCTACGCAGGCTTCGATCGGCCCTTCTAGGGGCTTTAAAAAGCCTTGTTCACGAAACTGAGCAGCGAATATCCACTTCAATTTCATTTTTTCAGAATGTTGAGGGTCGTACCTTCTTCCTTTTGAAGTTCGGTGTCTCTTTTTAGCAACTGGAACGCCAGTCTGATAAAACCTCATAATTTCTCTTCCTTAGTAGTTAGTTTCACTAATACTTTACAATCAAATTTCTGTTCAAGTATTTTCTTTAATTTTTTTAACATTTCGCTTCATTCCCAGCTTTTCCATTTGATCAAAGAAAGATTTTATATCTTCGTCTCCATGGAAATGCCACCACTTTTTCTCCTTTAATTAATTAGTTTATATTTCCTCATCAAATTTTCAACTTGAGGCTGAAAGCCATGATCTGAATATTTAATTCCAATCGGAGATTTTTGGGAAGTTAAAAAGGTAAATAGCAAAGAAGTTACGTCTGCATCAATCCTTATCCCCTTTTCTTTTGCTTTGCCATTAAAATTGGTGACAATTTTTTTTGCAGTTTCCTTGTTTTTTTCTTCTGAATCAAATCCTTGATTTTTAGTTTTTCGAATCTTCTGTTCTTTATAAGCATCTATTACCCATCTATTTATCGATCTATAATCGTTATTTCTCCACTTTGACCTTGGCCTGTCTTCTTTCCATTCACTCAAGAATTTATAACACCAGTCGGCTACCCCCTTCCCATATTTTTCTATCAATTCGAGATGTTCAGATTCTAGAATTCTGACATGAAGGGCTCTTTCTATCAATTTTTTATTTGAATTTGAAGTGCGTGTGCGTACTCTCTCTTTTGTTATAGTTTCTTTTGTATATAGTTTCTTTTGTGTGTCAACCTGGTGTACACCCCCCTTCTCAACTTGGTTTACCCCCCCTTGTCTACTTTCTT
>JAUWJG010000060.1 GCA_030607815.1 Candidatus Bathyarchaeota archaeon | reverse complement strand
GTGGTATAAATATATGACAAAAATTACGGGCGCTAAAGCAATTGCAAAAATTTTGAAAAAATTTGACACAGAATATATCTTTTATATCTTTGGTTACGGTGTTCCAAATCGAGAAATTGAAGATGAAGGTATAAAGATGGTGTTAACGCGGAACGAAAAATGTGCAGCCTACATAGCTGACGGCTATGCAAGAATTGGTCTAAAACCTGGAGTAGCTTGGGGTTATAGAGGACCGGGATCGATGAACCTTGCAGCGGGCTTAGCAGATGGTTATTGGTCCAGCAGTCCTATAATTGCTTTGACAAGCGCTACTCAGAAATCACATATACATAAGGACAGTTATCAAGGACTCCCCGATATTCGTCATTTCGATGAAGTGACAAAATGGAATGTGGATGTCCCTACTCCTGATATGATTGGAAATATTCTGCGTAATGCTTTCCAAGTAGCTACAAGTGGATGCCCCGGTCCGGTTCACGTTAACTTCCACGCAAATGCGATTTTTCAAGAAGTAGATCTTCCTGAACTTTTTGGCGATAAAGCATATTGTAAGATTCCTGCAAAGAGAACGAGGCCAGACCCTGAAGACACAAGATCTGTAGTAAAAGCATTAATTGAAGCTGAACGGCCTGTCGTTGTTGCAGGTCAAGGAGTTCTAATCTCCCAAGCTTCTGATGAATTGATACAGCTAGCTGAGATGTTGAATATTCCAATAGCTACAAGTAATACTGGTAAGGGTGTTATTCCTGATGCACATCCTTTAGCTATAGGCGTAGCAGGTTTATACTCAAAAGCGACAGCAAATCAAGTCATACAAGATGCTGACCTAGTATTCTATGTAGGATGTAAAACTGGAAACATGGTGACTTGTAATTGGACCATTCCTAAACCAAACACGAAAGTAGTACAACTCGATATTGATCCTGAATTTATTGCTAGGAATTATCAGACTATAGCTTCTATGGTATGTGACTCAAAACTTGGGCTCCAAGATCTTATAATTATGTTAAAGCAGATGGTTTTCAAACCTGCTAAGAAGAGTCAGGTACGGTTGAAAGAAGTTGAAAGAATCATCAAAGTTTGGAATGAAAAAGCAGATGCCGAGTTAAACTCTGATGCTATACCGATTAAGGGTCACCGTTTAATGAAAGAACTCAGACAAGCTCTATCGCCTCACGATATTTTGGTAGCTGACACAGGTTCAGAGACTATTTGGACAAGCCTCTTCTATGAAATATTAACCTCAGGAAGAAACTACATATGTGCTGCAGGATCTCTTGGATGGAGTTTTCCTGCATCTATAGGTGCCAAACTTGCAGCCGGTGACCGAAAAGTTCTTACATTGATTGGGGATGGAGGAATAGGCTACCACATAGGTGAGTTTGAGACAGCGGTGCGATATAAAATACCTTTTGTAACCGTTGTTTTAAATAATATGTCTTGGGCAAGACCACCCGCCACGCTTAAGAATCCAGTGAATTTTGCTAAAATAGCTACAGCTTTTGGTGGTTTCGGCATTAGAGTTGAGAGACCTGGAGACATTGCTGGTGCAATAGATGAAGCCTTTGATTCAGGCAAACCAGCCATTGTAGACGTCATTGTAGATCGGAAAGAGAGTGGATATGTCGCTTTACTCACTTCAGGATCGTGGATATCCAACAAGAAAACTAATTTTTCATTCAAGTAAATACAAAAAACGTGTTGCAATATGATGTATCTAGGAAAATATAAAGTTTCTAAAAAAAAGATTAAATATTGAGAAGTAACGGAAAATAATAAGATGTGCCCTATGCTTTAAGGAATTAGAATAATTATGAATCCATAACCCTTGTTTTCCCCATAGTGAATGATGTGCTAATTTCAAGTTCTTCTAAAAATCAGTAATATTTCCGGCTAAAAGAGATTCCAGTTTCCACATATTAAGATTAAAAAGAAGTAAAGAGTTTAATTTATAGAAAAGAAATTGAAGGAAAGGCATTTCAGAACGGACTGAAAAGAGGATAACACTTAGTAGGAAGAAGAAAAAAGCCTTATCCTAACAGAATAAAAAGCCAAAGAGAACAATTAAAATGTTTAAAAATTCGACAATAAGAGTTTACCGTTTATTAATATAGACGGTCTACTGTTAATGAAATGATATTTCAAAGTTATACTTGAAAGTTTTTCATCATTAAGCAGAACTTGAAGAAAGTTAAGGGGTAATTATGACTATTTTAAGTAGAATGTTAGGGTATGTTAGAAACTATTGGCATTTAGTCACATTTAGCTTTGCTCTAACAGTAGTCTCTAGATTTTTAAGAATTTATGTTCCACTTATTTCAACTAAAGCGATTATTGACGATGTTATCCTTCAAGGTAATTATGATCAACTCCCTTTTTATCTACTTCTCATTATCGGGATATATGCTTCAAACAGCATTATTTCTTTTTTACAGAGGTATATTAACTCTTATACAAGTCAGAAAATAGTTTTTACGATTAGAAATGAACTATTTACGTCTCTACAAGAGAAATCCTTCAGTTTTTATGACAGAACTCAGATAGGACAATTGATGGCAAGGGTGACTAGTGATATTAGAAGAATGACTATGTTCTACTCTTTTTGGATGAACTCACTTTTCGGTTCAATCATCCAAATTATCCTTATTTATTATTACCTTTTCGGGATAGACGTTAATTTGACGTTTATTTCTTTAATAACTATTCCTTTTGTATTTGTAATTAATTATTTCTTCATGAAAAAAATTCATCCAATAAATTCCACGATAAGAGAGAGATATGGTCGATTAAACGCTACATTACAACAGAACATCGTTGGCATGAGTGTTGTTAGGATATTTACAAATGAACCATTTGAACTGAAAAATTTTGAAGAAGTAAACAATACTTTTTTGAACGCAAACATGGAGGAAGTAAAACTTAGAGCAATCTTTCGACCATTTACAGGTTTCCTTTTAGGTCTAGGAACAGCACTTTTGTATTGGTTTGGGAGTGGAGAAGTCATTCGAAATACTCTTTCTTTAGGTTCGTTACTTCTATTCAGTCAATACATAAGCATGCTAACTCTCCCAGTTAGATTTGTAAGTATACTCATTAATCTATATAGCCGTGCTATGGCTGGAGCGAAGAGAGTCTTTGAGATCATTGATTCAAAAGCGGAGATTGAAGATAAACCAGACGCCATTCAATTACCGACTATACGAGGAGAGGTTAGATTTAGTGATGTGACTTTTGAATACATTAAAGATCGTCCAGTACTCAAAGATATTAACTTTCTAGTTAAGCCAGGTGAAACGATTGCTATTCTCGGAGCCACAGGATCTGGAAAAAGTTCTTTAATTTATTTAATTCCTAGATTTTATGACATAATTAAAGGAACAATTACCATAGATGATTATTCAATTAAAGATGTAACCTTAAAATCTCTCCGTAACAAAGTTGGAATCGTTCTACAAGATATATTCTTATTCTCAACAACGATTAAAGAAAATATTGCATTTGGACAACCTGATGCGACAACGGAGAAAATTATAAATGTAGCAAAATTAGCTCAAGCTCATGAATTTATAATGTCTTTTCCTGAAGGTTATGATACGTTTGTTGGTGAGCGAGGGGTCACGCTCTCAGGTGGACAGAGACAGAGAATAGCAATCGCTCGGACTCTTTTAAGAGATCCAAGAATATTGATATTAGATGATTCAACATCTTTCGTTGACACTAAAACTGAACATGAGATACAAAAAGCTCTCGATGAACTACGTAAAGATAGGACAACATTCGTGATTACACAAAGACTCTCAACTATAAAGAATGCTGATAGAATTATCGTATTGGATAACGGTAAGATTGAGGAAATTGGGACTCATAAAGAACTCTTGAAGTTAAAGGGAATTTATTCTCAAATATATGCGACTCAATTCGCTCCAAAAGAAGAACTTCTCGTTCCAGATGAACAAAAGAATTCTGGAGGAAGAAAAGAATGAGTGTACATATACATTTACATAGACGTGGTCGTTCTAGAAACAAAAAATCTGATGATGAAAATCTTGAAAGAAACTTACCTGATTCCATGTTATTTAGACGACTCCTAAAATATGTTTTTAGGTATAAAACTCGTCTAATTTTACTTACTGTAGCACTCATCAGTATTACACTAACGAGCATGATGCAACCATATATTACCCAACTTATGATTGATAAATACCTCATCTCATCGTCAGAGCTAGGTCTATCAATTGATGAAAAAATAGCAGGTATCACAGTTTATTGTCTTATCTTCTTGGTTTTAGCAATCATTAACTGGTTAGCAACAGCTGGACAAACTTTTCTCTTAAATTGGTTGGGGCATAAAGTCGTTTATGATATTAGAAATAAGTTGATGAAACACCTTCAAGAACTTTCGGTCAGATTCTTTGCAGAAGGAGAAACTGGAGACATCATGTCAAGAATAACTAATGATGTAGAAGCACTTGGTGACGTTTTTTTAAGGATGCTTCCGACTAGCATAACCAGCATAATCTCAATGATTGGTTACATAATTATTATGTTTACTTGGAATGTCAAATTAACTCTTATCACTCTCGCAGCACTACTCTTGTTTATTTTACCAGTTTTCATCTTCCATAGTAAATCAGGTCAAGCTTTCATGAGAACTCGGAGAGGTATCGCAAGAGTTACAACAAGACTTGAGGAGAGTGTATCCGGAATAAGAGTCATTCAATCTCTTACCAGAGAGGGTCAAACTAGCCAAGAATTCGATAAAGTGAATGTTGAAAACCTACAGGCTAATATCTCTGCATCATTTTTAATGGCATCATTTAACGCGGGAATACAAATAATAATCGCCATCGTCACATGCATTGTTTTATGGTTCAGCGTTAATGAAGTAATCCTAGGCACAATTAGTGTTGGAATAGTATTCGGTTTCACACTTTACCTTATGAAAGTCTTTCAACCAATCAGTGAAATAGCAATGTTCTATAATGATTACCAATCAGCAATGGCGAGTATGGAAAGGATTGTAGAATTAGAAGATACACCTATCGAAGTTCAAGAAAATGAGACAAAAATTGAAATCCCACATATTAAGGGTATTATTGAATACAAAGATGTAACTTTCGGATATGACCCCGAG
>JAUWJG010000030.1 GCA_030607815.1 Candidatus Bathyarchaeota archaeon | reverse complement strand
CTTCAATTTTTCTTAATAGTTCTTCTAACATAACAATCTCATATAATATATACTCCTAAATGATCATAAAGATTTATAGAATAATTAATTGACTTAATCAAAGGTTCAAACTTACTAAAATTAAATGTAAAACTCAAGGAACCATAAGCCAAGCATCAACACAGGTTTCTTCAAAAAATATATGAGGAACAATAGTGAAATCTTTTAAATTTTTTATCATCGTTGTTATAATCATCCGCATTAATGACAAATATGTGTATGATCAAAAATGTTAATAGTAAATCGGATAGCAACCGAGCTAACACTAAGGATGTTAATTCAAAAGCATATCAATCGATTCATAGAAAAACTTTACAGCTTAGCAACTAATTGGTGCGGTTGCCGGGATTTGAACCCGGGCTACCAACTTGGCAAGCTGATGTCCTACCAAGCTAGACGACAACCGCAACAGCTCATCAGTTCTATTAACAGTGTATAAGTTTAAGCGTTATGAAAATATGAAGGTTTTTTTACCTTTAACCCTTAAATGATCTAAAATTTAAGCCTTATCAACAATCTTGTATATATAATATAGGTAGATTGATGAAGAAAAAGATGCAATTTTTCATTTCAATAAAATAATATTCAGTACATAAAATAATTAAGTATACCCCAGCATACAACCATGTTGAATGAGAGAAAAATTAGAATTGACACAAGGTCGAGAACGATTATGGTAAAAAAGAGAACATGCAGCATCAAAGCTTGTAATAGGGAAGCGGTTCGCTCCTTAGCTTTAGACAGAGTGGAACAAACTGGTCTAAAAGTTGATGGAGAGAAACGAGCGCACTTATGTAAACAACATTACAAGGAATTCAAGAAGAGAACAAAGAAAGATCGAAAAATCGAGCGATTAAAATGGGGTATTTAAAAAAAGAAATAAAAAGTGATTCTGCCTACTTTAGTTCTGACCCACATTTATAACAGTATTTCGCTGAACCAAGATTTTTCTCTCCACAACTCGAACATGAGACAGAAATTTTTTGATTCGATTTATTAATGCTTTTTCGAACACTCTCAACTGCTTTTTCCATCTCTTTTACAACCGTTGATAAGGTTTGCTCTAATTGTTTTTCCCAATTCCATGGTGGAGAGATACCAGCCGTTACACCGTTCCGAGTCCTTGTACCACATTTAAGACAGAAATATGCGTTTTCAGGAAGTTTTTCAGCACACTTGGAACAATAAACCATAATATTACCTAGATTAGGTAGAGTACTGTAAAATTTAAATCTTTCAAAAAATGGAGCCATTCAAAAAAAAGATTAGATATTGAAATAAACATTAAACAAGAGATTTGATTTTATTTTTGAGATGCATCTACAACCTGAGACGCAATGGAATTGGGACGTAAAGGTAAAGGTCCGGATAGTTGAAACCAAGCAGCATTTTTCAATTCTTTAGATTTCTCAATATGCATCTGTTGCGTCTTTGCCTTAAATCCAATCATCAATAGATTTTGATTGTTCAGAGGATAGGTTTTCAATAGTTGTAAGTCAAATAGTTCCAACCCAACCTCCTCTTGGACTTCACGAATAGCAGCGTTTTCAGCACTCTCACCAGATTTCACATGCCCCGCAATAAGTCCCCAATAAGGGTGAACCCAACCAACACTTCTTGTTAATAAAATTCTATTTGTATTAGTAACAGCAACAATAACTGCTGGGGATGATGTGTCAAAAAATACATGGTCACATTTAGAACAATACTTTTCCTTACTCCCATCTAAGAGAGTCTTAAGTCTTAAATTTTGACCACAATAACTACAATATTTCACTTTTTCACCGTATACAAATTATTTTAATAAAAAAAGGAAGGGAAATCGATGTCATTCTGGACAGCCCTCAAGGATTTTAATTCCACTAGAAGCGCCAAGCCTCGACGCTCCTGCATTAATCATTTTTAAGGCATCCTCATATGTTCTAATTCCTCCAGCAGCTTTTACACCTATCTGACTCCCTACAATTTTTCTCAACAATTTAACATCTTCCACTTTTGCGCCATAGTCACCGAATCCAGTGGACGTCTTAACAAAATCACATCCTAAATCTTGAATAATTTGACAGACCTTAACTTTCTCATCATCAGTCAAATAACACGCCTCAATTATAACCTTCAATGTAACATTTCCTTTTTGAGCCATTGTTAAAACAGCTACAATATCTTTCCTAACTAAATGGAAATCACCAGACTTCAATGCTCCGATATTAATCACCATATCTAACTCCTCAGCACCATCAGCAATAGCAATCTCTGCTTCACCAGCTTTAGTTTTTGGAGTGTTAGCTCCAAGAGGAAAACCAATGACGGTGTCAACCTTCACTCCACTCCCGCTAAGTAAGTTAGAGGCAAGATGAACATAAGTGGGATGGACACATACTGCGGCGAAACTATATTTCTTTGCTTCGTCACAAAGTCTTACAATATCTTCCCGTATAGCATATGGCTTCAATAAAGTATGATCAATCATCTTCGCTAATTGCTTTTTGTTAATATTCATAATAATCACCAATTAAAATGTGAATTAAGAGATATAAATAAACAGGTTATGGTGCATCATAGCGTTTCAGAAAACACTTTATTTCATGAGATAAAAGATCCTTCACTTGAGGACGTTCCAATCAATAATAAAAATATACCTCCTCAACACAGAGAGAGTGAATAGAATGATACTTAATCTGAAAAAGATAACAGAATAATAACGACTTCAAGATTTTTACCTAATGTTTATTATAACCTTGTATATAATACCCATTTCTTTGGTGAAAAATGTGAAAGCCTTAATACTTGCAGGTGGTTTCGGGACACGACTAAGACCGCTAAGCTGTACAAGACCGAAACTCATGTTTCCCGTCGCAAATAAACCCATTCTTGACCGGATTCTGAAAAACCTCTCAGAACATGGAATAACTCACGTAGTCTTAGCCGTGAACTATTTAGCTGACATACTCATTCACAATTTCGGCAACTCCAAATATGGAATGAAAATATCTTATTCTTATGAGAAAAAACCGTTAGGAACAGGCGGACCAATAAAGAAAGCGGAAGACCTATTGAATAAAAACGATGAACCCTTCCTCGTCCTTAACGGAGATATTTTGACATCAATAAACTATTTAGACATCATCAAGATCCATAAAAAAACAGATGCAATAGCTACACTTGCACTATATGAAGTCGAAGACCCAAGCAGGTTTGGTGTTGTTGACATAAACGGAAGAGGCCAAATCCGAAGCTTCGTCGAAAAACCAAAAATTGAGGAAGCTCCAAGCAGACTCATTAATGCAGGAGTCTACGTCCTAGACCAGGCGATATTTGACATAATACCTGCTGGAAAGAAGATTTCAATTGAAAGAGAAATCTTCCCCCTCTTAGCCATGAAAGACAAGCTTTATGGAATGAAATTTGAGGGGATCTGGGTTGACCTTGGAAAACCAAACGATTTCATCCGAGCAAACAAACTCATGCTTGATTTAATAGCAAATGAAAAACTATTTCTTGAAAAAGATGTTAAAATAAGCAAAAACGCAAAAATCATCCTACCCGTCGCAATTGGAAAAGGCGCTATCATCGAAGAAGAAACACACATAGGACCCTACGTTTCCATCGGAGAAGGAGTAACAGTTAGGAAGGGCACACGGATAGAAAACTCTATCATTTTTTCAAAGGCTTGGATCGACCATTTCACATCAATAAGAGGAGCGATAATAGGAGAAGGAGCAATTATTGAAGGATGGGTAAAAATTGAAGACGAATGCATTGTCGGGGATCATGCAATCATCAACAATAATGTGACATTAACAAAGAATGTAAAAGTCTGTCCAAGTAAAGAAGTCAAGAAAAGTATTCTAGAGCCCGAAACAGTAATGTAACCTAAATCCAATCTCGGGAAAAAAATTATATATCTAATCTGAGACGGAAAATAGTAATATAATAAATTTCAGATCGAAAGTAACACGTTCCCTAAAAGATTGAATTCGATCTTAATGATCTATGTACCAAATCAGATTCATGGATGAGAAGAAACAACATAAAATCTAAAATCTTTTTTAGCTTAATAAATCACAAATGACGCATCTGATAAGTGTTCATCAACCACATTTATGTTCATACTGGAATTTTAATTCTATTAATTTTTCATTAAATGATTAAATACATCAAAAAAAGAATATGTTCAATGATAATTATGTTGACTAGGACATTTTTTGGGACTAACGGGATCCGCGGAATCGTAAATGAAATGTTAACTCCGGAATTTGTCACACAAATGGGAGTTGCATTAGGTACCTATTTTATGGGTGGAAAGATCTTTATTGGTTGTGATTCAAGAACCAGTGGAAGCCTCTTCGTAAAAGCTGCTTCAGCAGGATTAATTTCTACGGGATGTAACGTGTATGATGTTGAGTATGCTGCCACGCCAGCCATTCAATATGCAATCAAACACTTCAAAATGGATGGAGCAGTCATAATCTCTGCAAGCCATAACCCACCGGAATATAATGTAATAAAAGTTGTTGGAAATGATGGAGTTGAAGTATCAAGAGAAGAAGAGGTAAAGATAGAGAAAATCTTCTTTGACAAAAAGTTTAACCGTAAAAAATGGAATGAACTAGGAAAAACCATTCGATTCCCACAGATTCTGGATGTGTACAAAGAAGCGATAAAAAACCACATAGATGTTGATGCGATTAGAAAGAGACGGTTTAAGGTAGTAATAGACCCAGCGAACAGTGTTGGAGCCCTAAGTACGCCTCAACTTTTACATGAATTAGGATGTGAAGTAATTACTATAAATGCACAATTAGATGGAAATTTTCCAGGTCGACTTCCGGAGCCTAAACCTGAAACGTTAGGCGACCTTGCAAAAACAGTTAAGGCAATAGGCGCAGACCTAGGTATAGCTCATGACGGAGACGCAGACCGATGTTTCTTTGTTGATGAACGCGGAAACATATGTCAAGGCGATAAATCGGGGGGGATAATTGTTGATTATATTCTTCAAAGAAATCCAAACCAAATCGTCGTCACGCCCATTAGCTCTTCAAGGATGATAGAAGACATCGTCAAATCAAGAGGAGGGACATTGATATGGACAGCCGTGGGATCAACAACTGTCTCAAAGAAGATACAAGAAGTTAATGCCATTATTGGTTTAGAAGGTAATGGAGGAATTTTCTATGCCCCTCATCAACCCGTACGGGATGGTGCTTTATCAGCTACACTTATGATAGAAATTCTAGCGAAGAGTAAAAAAACATTATCGCAACTAATAGAGAAACTACCAAAATACTTTATTATTAAAAAACGAATAGAATGTACAAATGAAAACAAACAGATAATTCTTAAAAAAATACTAAAAGAGACCGAAAAATATAACCGGATTACAATAGACGGTGTCAAAATCTTCTTCGAAGAGGGGTCAGTCTTAATTAGACCATCAGGAACAGAAGCAATATACAGAGTATTCACAGAAGCGAAAGATGAAGAGAAAGCAAAAGAATTCGCAAAGTGGGGTATCTCTTTAGTTAAGAAAAATCTTTAATCTGTTTTCAATCTCTAAGTAAATTCTACACAAGAACTGGAAGAGTTAGATCAACACAAAGATTTAAGTAAATAAAACTAATGAAAAACTTGGCACAATTAATTTTTAAAACAGATAAAAAATGAGGATTATGTGATAAAAACTTAATAGCACCATTGCATGATAAAACAAACTATGCGCATTTGGGTAGACATCTTAACACCAAAACAAATTTTTTTCCTTGGAGAGTTAAATAAGAAACTTGAAGAGAAAGGTCATGAAGTCTTCAAAACAACTCGAAGATATCGTGAAGTTAATGAACTTTTTAAACTTAAAGAGATGGATGCTCTCGTAGTTGGTAAACATGGTGGAGCAACCTTAGAGGGAAAACTAATCGCTAGTGCTCAAAGGATAAAAGAGTTAACACGCATCATAAATCGTGTAAAACCTGATCTGTCAATCGCTTTTGCTTCACCTGAAGCAGCACGAACAGCGTTCGGTCTCGCAATACCACACTATACGATTAATGATTCACCACACTCGATCGCAGTTGCACGGTTAACAGTTCCACTAGCAACTAAAGTTTTTTCACCTAAAATTATCCCGAAGAAAGTGTGGATAAAACTTGGTGCACAGAAGGATAAGATTATTCAGTATAACGCGTTAGATCCTATGGCTTGGCTTAGAACATCCCTTCCAAACAGGGAAGTGCTATATGAGTTAAAGTTGGATACATCAAAACCAATAATATTCTTCAGAGCGGAGGAATCTTTAGCTGCTTATCTTTTAGGTTACGTTTCAGAGAATGAATCAGTGATCATACCAATTATTAACCGCCTAATAGAAAAATGTAAAATCCCAATACAGATAGTTGCTCTACCAAGACATATGGGTCAAGTCCCAGCATTAAAAGCTGCCTTCCAAGATGATATAATAATTCCAAAAAAAGCAATAGATGGTCCAAGTTTACTATTCTTCTCATCAATCTTTATAGGAGCTGGAGGGACAATGAGTGCGGAAGCGGCTCTTCTAGGAATCCCAACAATATCTTGCTATCCTAGAGACCCAACGTTGGTTGAAAAATATCTCGTGAAGGAAAAACTCATCCTTCGAATAACTAATCCTGAAAAAGCGGTAAGAAAAGTGATAAAAATATTACATAATTATGAGCACTTTAAAGAAGCTCAAAGTAGGAAAGCAAAAATGTTGACTTCTAAAATGGAAAATCCACTAAGCTGTATAATGAAAGAAATTGAGAAAAATAATCCTCCGCAGTCAACATAACAGAGAAAGAAAAAAATTAAAGTTTTTTTCATAAGCGGTCCCCTTCATTTATTGTAGAGTAAATAGGAGAAACTTACCAAAAAAATAAAATTAGGATGAATGTTGATATCCAGATAAATGAATGTATTAACTCTTCGAAGAAAAGACAATAAAAAATTCAAGTATAGGAGTTCTTATAAAACGAGACTAAATTGGATTCCTAAAGGTTAAGTTATAATAGTATCTTCAACGATTCTTTACAGAACGTAAAAATGTATAATTAAGGAATCTCCTCAAAATAAGAGAGGAGTTATTATAGAAGGAGATAAAAGCTTATGTCTGATGTGATGTGGACAGAAAAATATCGTCCTAAGACGTTAAAAGAAGTGGTAAATCTAAAAAAAATTATTACAAGTCTCAACGCTTTTTTAAAATCATCTGCAACTATGCCACATCTACTCTTTGCGGGAAAAGCGGGAACTGGAAAGACTTCAATCGCATTATGCATAGCTAGACAAATACTTGGACCCAACTGGCGCAGTTATACCCTTGAACTAAATGCTTCAGATGAAAGGGGAATAAGGATGGTTCGAGAGAGAGTGAAAAGTTTTTCAAGACATAGCCGCGGAGCACTTGGGAATATTCCATACAGTATCATTATATTAGATGAGTGTGACCAGATGACTGCTTCAGCTCAGACAGCGCTCAGGAGAATAATGGAAACGAGTTCACGCGTATCCAGATTTATCTTAATTGCGAATTATTCAAGTAAGATTATTGAGCCGATTCAGAGTAGATGCGCAGTTTTCCGATTTGCAGCTGTAAGAAAGGAAGATATGGTAAAACATCTACAAATTATTGCAGAAAAAGAGAACCTCAAAGTGATTGGAAACACCATAGAGACAATTGTTGAGTTCGCAGAAGGGGATTTGAGACGAGCTATAAACATTCTTCAGACCTCAGTAAGATATGAAAAAGGAATGATGGTAAATGAAAAAACAGTACTTCATGTTGTAGGACAAGTGCATCCAAAGCAGATACAAATCATGATCAATAAAGCGCTAAACGGTAAATTCATAGAAGCTAGAGAGATTCTCGGGGAGTTAATGGCAAGCTACGGTTTATCTGGAGTGGATATCATTCGTCAAATACATCGGGAACTATATAAAATCTCATTTTTATCATCTGAAGAGAAAGCTGAACTCGCAAACATTGTCGGTGAATATGATTTTCGTTTAACTGAAGGAGCTAATGAAGACATTCAATTAAGCGCCCTTTTAGCACAATTCACAAAATTTACTACATCAAGAGTAAACTCGTAGATGGATAAAGAGATGTGGGTTGAAAAGTACCGTCCGAAGACCATTGCTGAAGTCATTGGAAACGAAGACGCAAAAGCTTCTTTTATTGATTGGATAAAGAGTAAACGAAGAAAAAAAGCTGTCTTATTGTATGGGCCATCTGGGATCGGAAAAACAGCGTTAGTGCATGCAGTTGCTCATGACATCAATTATAATGTCATTGAGATGAATGCGAGTGACACAAGAACAAAAAAAATAATAACAAAAATTGCAGGTCCAACTACTTCACTTATTTCAT
>JAUWJG010000075.1 GCA_030607815.1 Candidatus Bathyarchaeota archaeon | reverse complement strand
TGGTGAATCCCTTTATGTACGGAACACTGGGGATAATCCTACTCGTAAGTTTAGTTAGCCAAATAAGTAATCAATTACGTGATTTTGATGTGGATAAAAAAACTAATTCCAATAATACGGTTCAGTACTTAGGCTTTAAAACAGCTTTAGCCGTAAAACGCACTTCGTTAGTAATCTTTTATGCTTTTAGCCTCATATTTTGTTTTCTTTTAGGTCTTTATCTCACTATCCCACTGATACTGCTCAATTTTTCTCTTTACATTTTTATTAATCCGGGGAGATACCGCTATATTGTTGAATACGCAAACATCTGGATTATTGTAATATTACTAGAACGCTTTATGATACATATCAATCCTTGGTTTATCGCAATTATTTGGACATTAGCTGTTATCTGGATAGTAGCAATGGGACGCATTGCAATTACGCGTATGAAACGCCTAAAGTTTTTATAAGATATGTCTTTTGTTAAACAAATATACGTCTAGGTTAAAATGTGTTTAAACCTTGGAGATTCAACTCAATCTCTTCTTCGATAGTTGTGAGAACATACGCTATTGATCTGTTTAAAGAAATGAGTGGAAATATTTTCGAATTATAAAGATTATAGGTGTGAATATGATCATCTTTTTATAGGAGATTATTTGAACAATTTGGAAATTACTCAAATCTTCTATGAGATCGCTAACCTCTTAGAGATTAAGGGACATAAATTCAGGTCTAGAGCTTACAGGAGAGCAGCGCAGACAATTGAAACTTTGCCAGAAACTCTGCTTGACATCAGCAATAGAGGTGAACTTGAGAAGATTCCAGGCGTAGGCTTCAACATTGCGGCTAAAATCCAAGAACTCTTAGATACCGAGAAGTTAAAGTATCTGAAAAGATTACGGAGGGAATTCCCTAAAGGGTTACTCAGTCTCATGGAGATTGAGGGCATTGGTCCTAAAAAAGCATTGATCCTTCATAGGAAGCTAAATATTGACAGTATTGATAAACTTGAAGTTGCTGTTAAAAAGGGAAAGCTTAAAGATTTTAAAGGATTCGGAGAGAAAACTGAAAGGAATATTCTCCGAGGAATCGCAATGTTCAGGCGTGGACAAGAACGGATTCTTTTAGGATATGCACTGCCAATAGCGGTTAAAGTGAGGGAGATGTTGGAGATGTGCTCTGCTGTAAAGAGGGTGAGCCTTGCAGGTTCTATCAGGAGGAGGAAGGAAACGATAGGTGACGTAGACATCCTCGTGACATCAGAAGAAGCATTAAAGGTTATGGAGTATTTCGTCACTCTCCCCCAAGTCAACCGCGTCATGGTTCAGGGGGAGACTAAGAGTACGGTTTTCCTGTCAAACGATTTTAAAGTGGACCTTAGAGTTGTTGAAGATAGAAGTTTTGGAGCAGCGCTCCAATATTTCACAGGCTCCAAAGAGCATAATATCAAGTTGAGAGAACTGGCCCTTAAGAAGGGGTGGAAATTAAGTGAATATGACCTCCAAGATAAGAAATCCGGAAGAATTCTTGCTGGAGAGAATGAAAAATCAATCTACAACGCTTTAGAATTAGATTACGTTGAACCTGAACTTCGGGAGAACAGAGGTGAAATCAAGAAAGCGTTAGAGAAGAAACTTCCTCGTTTAGTTAGATACAATGAAATGAGAGGTGACCTCCATGTACATACAGAGTGGAGCGATGGTTTTAACACTATCCAGGAGATGGTAATAGGAGCCAAGAGACTGGGATTAGAGTATATTGCGGTTTGTGATCATTCTGAAACCTTGAGGGTCGCTCATGGCTTATCAGGGGAAGACCTGCTAAGACAATTGGAGAAAGTTCGGAATATTAACAGTGAGATTGAAGAGTTCACAGTTCTGCAAGGAGTTGAAGTGAATATTAAAACTGATGGAAGCTTAGATGTCGAAGATCAAATATTAAATGAAATGGACATAGTTATAGCTAGTATCCATTCAGGCTTCAAACAGTCAAAGGAACAAGTGACGGATAGATTACTTACCGCTATCCACAACGAGTATGTAAATGTGATTGGGCATCCGACTGGGAGACTTATTAATAGGAGGGAGCCCTATCAGGTGGATTTACCAAAAATCTTTGACGCTGCAGCAGAACAAGGAGTCTTTATGGAGATAAACGCTTTCCCAAACCGGTTAGATTTATCTGACATCCACTCTCAAAATGCGAAGGATTCAAATGTAAAGTTGACCATTGGAAGTGACGCGCATAAAATTGATCAGTTAGGATTCATAGAGCTGGGAGTTGCAGTTGCACGGCGTGGATGGTTGAGACCCGAAGATGTCTGTAACACTCTTACAGTAGAAAAGTTGAAAAAAGTACTCAGAAGATAAAGTGAAGAATATATAATTAACCAAACATCTTTTGAAAAGTTTATCAGTAGTTTGAACCTTTTTTTAAAGTCAAAGTTAATTTTAGGTGGAAAGATGATTATAAATTCTGAAGATTTAGAAGATGAAACTATTTTAAATGTAGCGAAACTGATGGTTGCTGCTGCGAGAACTGCTCCAAAGGCAAGAGGAGAAGACAAAATCAAAGCAGTTATTGTTATCGGAGATGAGAAGGATAAATTGGCAAACATGATGGAGAAGATTGGAAGAGTTAGAGATTCAAAAAATGTAAAGCAATCAGGAGTAGTGGTATTACTCGGTGTTGATTTCGGAAAGCCAAAGGAAGAATGGATAAATTTCGAAGCGAAATTGTTAGATTTAGGTATAGCTTTAGGATCTGCTGTGAAAGTCGCAAGTGAATTAAATGTAGATAATAGAATTATGTATAGTGTTGGTCAAGCTGCTAAAAAAATGGGATTAATGAAAGCAGACGAAATCCAAGGAATACCTCTATCCATCAAGGGAAAGAACATATTCTTTGATCGAAAATCGTAAAGAAGTTCAACTAACCAGTTTTAACCTTATTTTTATCAAAGTTGGTTATTCTAATTGAATTATGGTGAATAAGAGAAGTATTAATGAACAGGAAATTTACACCTTGCAAGTGATGGGAATTCGTTAAAGAATTCAGTACATTATGCTTCTCATAAAACAACGTGATCTAAGGTATGTAATAGTTTATCTATCAATGTCTTAGTTTTAAGAAAGATGCATAAACATGAAACCTAGAAACAAGATTTTAGTAGTTATCTTAATCACAGTAGGTGTATTTTTTTCTGTCGGGGTTAGTATAGGTCTTTATTTAGTGAATCAATATGCAATCTTGGGAGATGCTTTTGATAATAATCCGTTCGCAGTTTTAGAAGCGGCTAGTAAAATAGCTTTAAGCCAAATAAGATCTACACCAACCAAGAGGTTTAATATTGAAGACATCGAGAAAAATTACAATAAGACGGTACCGTTTCCTGAAAATCGACTGGAATTAGAGACAGCTGAACAGATTGTTGAATGGAGTATAACTCATCAAAGCCAACCTTGGGTGACGAATATTTCAGAGTTTCTTCTAGAGTATAATGTTCCAGTCAGCGATATCACCTTACACTTAGTCTTTATTGAGACTAAAAGTGGAGAAAATCCCAGTATGACAGTGACCTACTTATTCTCAAACAATACACAGATCATTGAGAAAGGATGGATAAATAGAATAACTTATAATTCCTATACGGGGTTATTAACTGAGGAGTTTG
>JAUWJG010000071.1 GCA_030607815.1 Candidatus Bathyarchaeota archaeon | reverse complement strand
AGGAATCTGTGACCGACAGTAATATTACACAATATTCACAAAAAATTTTTTAGACGTTATATCAAAGTTACCACCAAACTATCTTGATAATAACTGAGAGAATGCAGAAAAAAAGCGGAACTTTAAAACCTATCTTTTTATAATTTTCTGAAACAACTAAGAGAGACGAATTATAACTTTAAGTTTAAGTATTAACTTGATTTATCCAAGTCAATATGCTCAGGTAGAACTAATAAAAAATATCAATTCAATAAACTCAGAGAGATGGAAAATGCGGAACCAAAGAAAAATTCTTTTGAAGAAAATCGATTCAAACATTTGGGAAATCCCTAAAGAAACCCAGTCGCAAATGAAAGTTCCTGGACGCATTTATGCAGATGAAATTCTTCTAAATAACATCACTCAAGGTCGAACTCTTCAGCAATGCGTTAACATATCCTGTCTACCCGGCATTTATAAATATGCTATAATCCTCCCCGATGGTCATCAAGGCTACGGATTCCCTATTGGTGGTGTTGCTGCCTTCGATTATGACGAGGGTATAATATCCCCTGGCGGTGTAGGATATGATATAAACTGTGGTGTTCGTTTACTGAGAACGAATCTCACCAGAAAAGAAGTGTACCCAGAACTACCTCACATTTTAGATAATTTGTTCAAGTACATTCCTTCGGGTTTAGGAAGCCGTGGAAGAATTAGATTAACTGAGAGCGAATTGAACAAAGTTATGTCTGAAGGCGTAGATTGGGCAATCGGTCAAGATTATGGGTGGGCTGAAGATCTTGAAAGATGTGAAGAAAATGGATGCATGACTCAAGCAGATCCTGTAAAAATATCGAAATTAGCTAAAAAACGGGGAATACCTCAGTTAGGAAGCCTAGGTTCTGGCAATCACTTCCTTGAAATTCAACTTGTTGATAAGATATATGATGAGAAGGTTGCAAAACAATTCGGTGTCGAATATAAAGGCCAAATCATGGTTATGATTCATACTGGAAGCCGAGGTTTTGGTCATCAAGTCTGTTCCGATTACCTTCAAGTTATGGAAAGAGCTTCTCGCAAGTATCATATAGCTCTTCCAGATAGAGAACTCGCATGTGCTCCCGGTAATAGTCGAGAAGGAGAGGATTACTATGCCGCTATGTCATGTGCTGCTAATTATGCTTGGACTAACCGCCAAATGATAACTCACTGGATAAGGCAGACCTTTAAGAATATTTTCCATAAATCAGCTGAAACTTTAGGTCTTCATTTAGTTTATGATGTAGCCCATAATATGGCAAAAATAGAGAATCATAACATCAATGGTATTAATCGAAAAGTTTACGTTCATCGGAAGGGAGCTACTAGAGCTCTGCCACCTGGACATCTAGATACCCCAAAAACATACCGCTCTGTAGGTCAACCAGTTCTACTCCCTGGGTCAATGGGCACGGCATCATATCTCCTAGTAGGTTCCTCGAGATGTCTGGACTTAAGTTTCGGTTCAACAGCTCATGGTGCTGGTCGAATCTTAAGTCGAAGAGCTGCTACAAGACAATTTAGAGGATACGAAGTAGAACAGAAGTTAAAAGCGAAAGGCATCCTTATCAAGGCTGCAAGTGGACGAATTATTGCAGAAGAAGCACCTGGAGCTTACAAAGACATTGATCGCGTTGCAAAGGTGAGTAATGATTTGAAAATAGCCACATTAGTCGCTCGATTAATTCCTATAGGTGTTACAAAAGGATAACTCGAAATTTCATTAGTCTATCATTTTATAGTCCTTACTCGAACACATGTCCTAATGCAAAAACTTGAGAAAATCCTCTTTTTAATACTTTCTAGAATTTAAGGAGTCTCGCAAGTTTCCTTGAAAAACCTTCCATATTTTTGAGTTTGATGACTTTAACTACTTTTTTAGAACGATTGACCGTAAATACATCTCCTTTTGATAATCTATCTATCTCGACTCCGTCGCATTGAAGAAAACCAATATTCTTTGTCACTTTTACATAGAAATTCTTATTGCTTATAATTGAGAATTTGAAATTCGCCGATATGGGTGTTATGGCCATAACATCTACTTCATAAATTATAGGACCATGAGCCGAGAAATTATACGCAGTTGAACCGATTTGTCTTGAAAATATCACTCCATCCCCCTTTATATCACTTGGGTAAATGAGAGCCTTCTTTCCTTTTTCATCATAAAAATAGATCTTGCAATAAACACTCTTTGGGTTTCCTCGGAAAAAAATGGCATCGTTAACAGCGTTAGTAACCCCACTTTTATGCGTTATTTGTATTTTGGGATATTCTTTTATTGAATACATGTCACTTTGTAAATCCCTAATTATCCCATCTACTTCTTCAAGGGTGACATCTGCATGGAAACCAAGACTCTCCTTTTCTCCACCTCTAATGTGAAGAATTGGAATATCAAACTTTCTCGCAGCTTCAAGAAAGGTACCATCTCCCCCTATTGCTACACATATTTCCCCTTCATCTCGAATCTCGAAGTTCTCTTCGAACCTACTAACTTGTGGATAATTCTTTCTTTTTACAATACTTATCCTTCTTATTCCCATAATCCTACATTCTCCGCTCAATAATTCTTTTAATCTAAAATAAGTAGAGATAAACTTTCCTAGAAAAATTTTTTTTTCATATAAGTAACTTTATGATTACAATATGGAAATAATTAGATTACGATTGACACAAAAACCTTAAAACGTGAATTAAACCCTAACAATTTCGATATTCCCCTATCAACCTTCAGTTTCTGATACAAGTTTCTCTTTTCATTCTAATGCCGACGATGATTCTTACTATATATTAAATAAACAATATCCCTAATGTTTACAACTTTTATTCCTTTAACTTTACAAGAGATAATGTCACTGTTTCTTTTAGAAATAAATCTTCTCGAAATGGACCAAAGAAAACGTTTCACTGACCATTATAATATGACCAAATAATTATTATATAAATAAACATTTTATAAAATTATTATTTTTAGTTTCTGGAGGATTATAATTGCCTGAATTACCTGAACTCACTGTATTGAGTCAACAGATGAATCAGGAATTGATAGGGCATAAGGTTAAAGGAACAGAGATTTTTCAACCTAAAAACTTCAACATTACAATTGAGGAGTTTATGGAGAAAATTATGAATCGTCGAATTCTTTCTGTTAAAGAAAGAGGGAAATGGTTATTCCTAGAATTAGACGGAGCACAATTTTTACTGATTCATTTAGGAATGGGTGGTGATTTACTCCACTTTTCCCCTGGAGATACTTTACCAGAGAAATATAAATTTAAACTCCATTTCATGAATGGTTCAGGTTTCACCATAAACTTTTGGTGGTTTGGATACATCCATCTCATTGATAAGAAGCAGTTAAATACCCATAAACTGACGTATGCACTTGGGTTATCACCTTTAGATGAAGCCTTTACATTAGAATATTTTAAACAAATACTTAATGGCAGAAAGAGTCGAGTAAAATCCTTTCTTTTGAACCAAAAAAGAGTGGCCGGGATAGGCAATGTATATGTTCAAGACATATTGTTTAGGGCTCAGCTTCATCCCAATAGAAAGATGAACACATTAACTGTTCAAGAAGTAGAATCCTTATATTTTTCAATGAAGAAAACACTCTTGAAAAGTATAGAGAAGGGTGGTTTAATCGACGAGAGAGACTTCTATGGTAACAAGGGTAGATTTTCAGAAGAAGACTTCCTAGTTGCCTACAAAACGGGAAAACATTGCCCCTTATGTGCAACACCTATAGAGAAGATTAAAACAGGAAACACTTCTTCATATATATGTCCTGCCTGTCAAAAATAAGGCGATACTACATTAAAAAAACTCATCTTTCTATGATTCTTACTTTATATTTTAAGATACGACACCATAAAGTTTAAATCATTCACTTCACAAGCTTTTTTGAGAATAATATTGAGGTAATAAATATGGCACAATTGATTCCCGCTCAGATTGGCGGGCAACCGGTTTTAATTTTGAGGGAAGGAAGTAGTAGGATTAGGGGTAAGGAAGCTCAGAGGAATAACATTCAGGCTGCTAAGGTTGTT
>JAUWJG010000088.1 GCA_030607815.1 Candidatus Bathyarchaeota archaeon | reverse complement strand
ATTATTTTCTAATACATGTTGTAATGCGATCTTAGTGGTCTTCGCGGATAGCCATGCAATTTCTGGAGTGCCATGTCCTCCGCTGCCAATCATCAGTTTTGATAAGGGCATCACACCGATAGCGTCACGCCAAGACTCGACTAGTCGCAGTGCACTCCAGGGGGTCGTCCAACTCAGATCGACCCATACATGTGGAAGCGCGTGGGCGACCATAGATGCATGCTGTATCCAAGGGTAGGCGCCATGTAACAATACAACTCGGGTTTGAATGAACTCAGGTCGTCGGAGGAGTGGTATAATTCTGAATGGATCTGCATTTTTGATGGCTCCATTCCAAAGCCCTCCTGTGATTCCCGTATGAAGATGCATAGGTATTTGTAGATCCTGACATTGCTGTAATGTTTCGGTGAAGATCGCAAGATACAGTTTTTTATATGTTTCCACGTCTCCAGCTTTTGCAGTGACGAATTGGTTCTCATTGAAGGTGCTGGACTCCACTCCGAAACCAACCTCCTCCGCGACATGTGCTTTCACACCTATGAAACCATGTTGACGCACAGCTTGATCTAGACGTTCCTGATAACTGTGCAAGAGTTCTCGATAGGATGTGGAGTTCGGCAGCAACTGTCGGATAACGGTACTCATCTGGAATAACCGCATCACTTTACCCGGGATGAGGTTGAAAAGAGGATCATTCGGTGGAAGGCCACTATCCAGCACAGTACCCACAATGCCAGCATCTTTATAAAGCAGTTTCGCGTAGGCAGAAAAGCTCCGAGCGGTATGATAGTTCCTTGCAGCAACGACTGCGTCTAACTCAGGGGCACATCCAAGTAACTTAGAGAGTTGAAAAATCATAGTCTGAACCACTCCCAGGTTAGGAAGATGTTGTTGTAGTGCTTCAGAGGCCTCCCAGCGCCATGGATGAATGCCACGTTTCGGGATATCCTTCATGCCGTGATAGAACTCGCGGACTAGAGAGGCTGAATCTAAAATCGCTTTCTTAGGATCTAGAGTATGGCAATGATTATCAATAACGGGATAATCAGTGAAGTTAAGTGTCACTTTTCAAGTCTCCAGTTTGAGAAAGATAAATATACACAAATGTTTTTTGTAAAATAAATCACCTAATTTCAGCTAACTTACATTTTAAAGTTGAAGTTCACAGTTATTCCTTTAAGGTCTATCTATGAATATTTTTACGTCTTTTTCAGATATGAATATTTCTTCTTTTTCTATAGAATCAGATGGAAAGTTCCATTTGGTTTATCTCATCTTTATATGAAGCCAGTTAGTAAAGGGTTATGCTACAGTCAGATTTAATGTCATCTATTAACTAAAATATAATTATAATAATTTACAGTATTTCTGATAAATTCTGTCTATCTGTAATAATATTAGGTTAGTTATTACAGTTTATTTCAAGTTCTGATTGACTATAAATGTCGATAAATAACTATTCATTCTGAATTTTCACGTTATTACATAAACATGTATCTTATCGTCAAATACGCTTTCGATTCGCCATGCACTACCTTTTATAATAAACTTAGTTCCAGGAAGCCCATATAAAGCAACAAAAACTTCATCAAGAAGCCCTATAGCAATTTCGTTAGTGTCATCAATAATTAAGTATTTCTTAGAATCAGGAATCATGGATAAAGATTCGTAATAATATTGATAAATGTCCTGGGAATTCATAGGTTTTGCAATAATCTTATCTTCAAAAGAGACCCAAGCCAATCTCGGATAACGATTGTGCATATATGTAAGAACATCAACTAGGTCAACTTCATTTAATTCACGATACGGATAAGCTTTTTTAAATAATTCAAGAATTTGATTGAAATCCCACCTATTTCACATTAATAAGAAGCCTACAATCTGATGGATTAATGCATCTAAAGGTTTATTTGGAATTTTAATAGGTTCTAAATCTTCAAGAGAAGCCCTTCTTGCGATAACCATGGTTTCTAAGGTGTCTTCAGAGTCCATTGTTATAATGATGCCTTTAGCGACCTGACCGATTCGATGTCCACTGCGGCCAATCCTCTGAACAAGACGTGTAACTTGACGTGGGCTCATATATTGAATGCATAGATCGATACGCCCAATATCAATTCCTAATTCTAGAGATGAAGTACATATAAGTCCTCTAAGAGCACCTGTTTTTAACCCGCTCTCTGCAGTTATTCTAGCTGGTTTAGCTAAAGATCCATGATGTATACTTATTGGAAAATCAACATCCACATTTTGAATCTACTTGTTAGAACTTCAGCAATAGATCGGGTATTAGTAAATAAAAGTACCGAATTATGTTCCGCAATATAGTTACGGATTACTCGCAATCTTGCTGCTACTTCCGGATTCGTAAATAACTTCGTTCCCAATGAATAATCTTCTTGAGATAGTTGAGGGTAAACGACTTGAATGTTCAAGTAGCGAGCTACAGGTACAAGTAATATTTCAACTTCTCTTTCCATTCCTACTAAAAATTTTCCAGCTTTATCTGGACTACCAATTGTAGCAGATAAACCAATTAACTGAAAATCTTGTTCTGTTATCAATCTAAGACGTTCTAAAATCAGAGAGAGTTGACTTCCACGTTTATTTTCAGCAAATTCATGGACTTCATCAACGATAACCCAACGAACATATTTTAAATGCCTCCTAAAGTTTCTTCCAGATAAAATTGCTTGAATGGTTTAAGGAGTCGTTATTAACATATCTGGAGGGCTTCTTGATTGCATAAGTCTTTCCCGAACATTGGTATCACCATGACGTACAGCAATTTTTATGTCTAATTTTTTACACCATCACTGAAAACGTTCAAGAAGATCTCTATTTAGAGATCGAAGAGGTATAATATACAGTATTTTAATACTTGGTTAGCTTTTTACATATTCAACAAGTTTACTAAAAACAGGAAGAAACGCAGCTTCCGTCTTTCCTATACCTGTAGGAGCAATTAATAAGACGTTTCGTCCTTCAATAATGAGAGGAATCGCAACTTTTTGAGGGAGAGT
>JAUWJG010000025.1 GCA_030607815.1 Candidatus Bathyarchaeota archaeon | reverse complement strand
TGACATGATCTCTGCAACACTTGTTTTTGATGGATCAAGCTTTTTTGCAACAACCTTATTTACAATATCTATATTTGCAATAATTCCAATAGGTTTCCCTTTTACTAGGCAGATTACATAACCTTCTTTTTTCTCATCAAGAGACATAGATATCGCAGCTTCTGTTATTTTTACATCACAATCAATAGTGTTAACTTTTTTTGTCATATAATCTTTTACTTGATAAGACATTATTACTCACTCTCATCTTATAAATCAATAAAATGCTTTAAAGAATTATAATAAAGTATAATTCCTGCATATAATTAAATATTACTGTATCTTTTTTCAACTAAACAAGAAAGAATAATCCAGAGTTTGACATATACTTGAAAAGAATTATTTTAATACCCAAACTTTTTTTCATAAATGTTAAACTCTTAAAATTACGTTCCCCTCACGTAAAATATTTATAATATTTAAGCAAAAAAATGTGAGCTGTACAATTTGTGGAAAGGAAATTATATCAGAAAACAATTTCTAACAGGTCTGTTTATATCATATTTTTCTTTTCAAAATTCAGCATTTTTTACTCAGAAATATTTATGCTAATATTTTACTTAATGCGTATATTGTGCTTTAAGGATCCTGCATTGTTTTTCGGTTATATTTTATTTTCATACTCTATAAACATTTGACTTGAAATCTACCTAAAACTTTTTTTAATAATGCATCTTACATATATGCAAGATACACTCTTTATTTTTCTAATATCAATTGTGCTGTAGATAGAACTAGAGTAGAAATGGTATGAAAGTTAGGACTTTAATCGCATGGATATACCGACATTTTGGAAGAGCATCTTTTCGAAGTAGTCAAGTCCTCCGAGATCAGTATTCTCCTTATCCAATTACCCGCAATGCTATCTATTCCGCTGTCCATAAGTGTTGGAAAATGAGACTTCTGTCGAGGACGAAGATGCTGGGGAATTGTTATCTTTATCGAATAACCGATTGGGGGGTACGTTACGTTGAAGAAGGAGACTTTTATCGAGAAGATGATATTCGAATTATGTTGCTCCTTTACATAGTTGATTCTGATAAAAAGATGGATAAAAAATGGGCTGAAGACACACTCGTTCCGAGACTTCTTCAAAGATTTCTTCCTGGAAGAAAAGCTCAAGATATTAAACCCTTCGATAATCTTCTTGAGATTATAGAAAAAGTAACTCTTCCACTTGAAAAAAAAATCATGGCCGAGACTATAGAACCGGATGAGCAGTTTATAATTCAATATCTTCAAGATGTGCATATTATCTTACTAGTGTATCTTCTTATGCGCCAACTCTATCCAAAAGCCACTTCCCCCTTGGACTATAAATCGATGAAAAGAGGAATTAGAAAAATATTGAATACATCCATCGATGAACTGAGCAACCCACCTAAGGAGACGACGATTCACACATATTTGGGATATGATGCATCCATTGGTTTTAAGTCATACATTGAAAACAGACCAAACTCGAAAGATTTAACCAGATTGAAGAAAGTAATTAAAACACTTAAACAATTGAAAAGACATCCATGGATAGCCAATGAAGTTTAAATAATCAAGCAGTTACAGCTATAGTTTGTAAATCTATTTGTGAGGGATTTTTTATCGTGAAAGTGAGTATAACTCCGACAAGAGAAATTCGTATTCTTGGTTTAGATGAAAGACCTCTCAATAGACTCCTCTGGTGTGTCCTATCGTTTGGAATGGATAAGCTGTTCTGGGTAGATGGCTACCTCTTCTGTTTAGAAGTCTATGAAAAAGCTTTACAATACGAGGTTGAACAAGGCTTCTTTCCAATTAGTCAGATTTGCTACATCAAGTTTCCTAAGTATATGAAGTACTATGAAGTTGAAAGACGGACAAAGATTCCTATAGTTGATGTCTCAAATATGCAGTTTTATTGTGAGATTGTAAAGAAGATTAAATCTCGAGAAAAACTGGAAGAGAAGAAATAATTTTATTATCCTAATACAATATTTTCTATTTTACTTTGATGTTGCATTTCATCTTCATTAATGTTTATTCAGTTTTTTCCTTTTTAAGTTCGTAAAGAATAACTAGTGCTTCTCCCCTTGATATTTCAAGGTTTAAAGCTACATCTTGAAAAGAGATATCTGGATGTTTATTCAATATTTCACGTTGGATGTATGCCTTGTGATGAGGATACAAAATCATTTTATGAACAGTTTCAACTAATATTGTCCAGACGGGATTATCAACATATTCTTCTAAACTTAATCCTTTCACACTCCAAATATAACTACGTCTTTCATATCTTTGAGCAATGTAGCGTTCTTTTTGGAACTTTCGTTCAAGATATAACCTCTTTTTGGGAAATATAGAGTTTAAGGTCTATTATTGATGTACCTTCGTAGGCATCTATTTTCTGAACTCTTAATTAGCAACTTTCTATACCAAGAAGTTTCGCCAGAGAATCCGCTTTGGGATCCATCTGTCGAGGTTTCTTTTTATCTTTCTCATTACGTAAAAATCGAAGAATGATATGATAGACGTCTATAACCCTCTTTAATGCTTTGTGATCTATAGGATAAAATCTTAATTGAGAGCTGTCCTTCTTTTCTTTCTCAACTTGTCCCATTAATTTACGTTTTTGTTATTTATACAACTCTCTTCTCTTTATGCTGTATAGTCCCCTTTTTTCATTTTAATTTAAGACTATTTTGGTTGATGTGTCTTCTCGTACATCTTCTCCAGTGTCCATCGGGATGTTGAAGTGATTTCCTTTAACCGTTTCTCTCCTCCATATTTTTTAATTCTAATCTCCTTAATGATTTCCCCCTCTTTAATGACTTCATAGGATAAGATTTTATCTGGAGTTGTATCTCCTCTTTCAGATGCTTTTCTATCGCTTTCACCCATACCTTTCAAGACCCTATTTATTAGAAAAGATTGAAACGGTGGTGTATTAACATCGAAATTCAATCTTTCAGTTGGTATAATCCTAATCTCTTCATCACTCACACGCATCGTTGCTAGTAAAGCACCCGAAGCAATCTTGAGAGGGATATCCTCCCAATTTTTAACTGCTGGAGTATCTATCTTTTTTTGTATTCTTGGAATTGATTCTGCACTCCTAAAACTCTTCGTCACAATAGCTTCGCCAACGATTTTGAAAAGGGCTCTAAGCTTCTTTACTTCATCTTCCAATTCCTGTATTCTATTCTCTAGATAACTTCGCAGATCCACGAGGTTTTTAATTATCTCTTCATCGATTGAACCTAATTCTTCTCCTTCCAATTCTATTCCCAACATTAATCATGACGTAAACCAATAAAGCTATTCCCCTTCCATATGATAATTTTTATTATGATTATTTCTAATATAGGTTTGTTCAAAAAAAATTTTGTATAATTAAGTTATAAGCAAAGTGGATAAACATCTTTTAATTCCAGAATTTAATATTTCTTTTCTAAATTTACTTTTTTTAGTTATGCTTAGTTTGTGAAAATTATGGCTAAAGAACAGTGGCGATTGATAGATTCCGAATTCGAAGACTCTTGTATGAATCTAGCTATTGATGAAGCCATTCCCACAGTCTTAGGAATGGGTTACACGAATAATACAATCCGGTTTTGGAGAAATGTAAACACAGTAGTTGTAGGTAGATCTCAAGACGTTTTATCTGAAGTTAACTTAGAAGCGTGTAATAAATATGGAACCTTTGTTATACGGCGATTTACTGGTGGGGGTACAGTTTACCATGATCTTGGGAATCTTAATTATTCTATATCCTTAAGAAAAAATCATTCTTTGATTTCTGATGATCTAACCAGGACCGTTGAAGTTCTCAGTCAAGGTGTTATGCTTGGCTTGAAGAATTTAGGTATTAAAGCTGAGTATAGATCTTCTGAAGGCATTTTTATATCTGATAAGAAGATCTCAGGTTCAGCTAGTGCCGTAAAACAGAGTTTCTTTTTCAATCATGGAACATTGTTGATTAATTCAAATTTGACAATTCTATCAGAAGTTTTAAGTCCTACTTTAAAGAGGCGAAAGAAGAGCGGTGTAAAAAGCAGTCACCGAATTGTTACCAACTTAGCGTTTGAGTTGGGGAGAGAAATATCCATTTTAGATGTAAAAGAAGCCTTGAAATGGGGATTTGAGAGTGCCTTTCAAATTGAACTTGTGAAAGACAAATTAACTTCTAAAGAGACTCTTATGGCTCAGAAATTCTTAGAGAAAAATTTTTCTGAAAGAATTTTTTTACCTTCTGATGTTTGATAGAAAAAAAAAGAACTTTTAACTCATTTCTGCTCCACATTTTATGCAGAACTTTGCTGTTTTCTCATTTTGAAATCCACATACCGCGCATAATCCAGGTTTTACTGATTTTACTGGCGGAGGATGAAAATCGGCTTTTTTAGTGACTTTAGGGGTTTCAATTTCGCTTAACGTTTTTTTTAGCAATATGACGTCACCTATATTCCTCATGTCTCTACTTGACACATTGACTTCTTTTCCGTTTTTTGTTGTGATGGTGAGGCCTATATCTCTTGTCCCTAAATCAAAGGATAATTCTTTCACGTTTCCTAGAATGTTTGCTTCGGAATCGATCACTTGTTTTCCAACAATATCTTTTCTTGATAAATATTTCTTGCTCATCTTTAATCAACTAAACAAACTAGATGTTTCTTCATTAATATTAATATTTCACTTAATATAATTTGAACCTAATATGCTTAACCATGAAGATATAATTGCTAAAATTCTTTCTCTTCATCCAGACCTAACTAGAGAAACAATCATGGACATGATCAATAAAAAGAGAGAAGATGCTGGAAAATTATTAACTATGGATGGAGCAGCTTACATTGTAGCCAATGAATTAGACCTCGATTTATCAGATGAAATTACCTTAAAGGACAAGATCGATATAAAAGATCTCATAGTTGAGTCTAACGATGTGTCCATCACCGGGGTGGTGCGAACTGTTTATCCTATTACGACCTTCACTCGCAATGATGGTAAGGCTGGACAAGTTGCTCGATTCGTCGTTTCAGATGAGACTGGGACCATAGCTATAGTCCTATGGGATGAGAAAGCAGAAATAATTAAACAAGGGAAGATCTCTCCTAACCTGAACATTCGCATAGAACACGGCTATGTTAAAACTAGCTTAAATGGTAGACCTGAAATAAATATTGGCCAAAAAGGAGCCGTGATCATCCTTTCTCCAAATAGTCGTACAGGTAGATCTGATACGTTTAAACGAGGATTCAAGAAGATTCGTAAAATAACTGAAGATGATTACTACATTAATCTTGTCGGGGTTGTTTTGAGTACTTCCCCTGTAACCGTTTTTATGAGAAAAGACAACAGTAAAGGACAAGTTATGCGTGTCAGGATTGCAGATGAAACAGGACGAATCCGGATCGTTTTATGGGATGAGAAAGTCAATCAAGTAAAGAATGTAAAGAAGAACCAATACTTACGAATTACTGATGGTCAAGTAAGAAAGGGTTTAGGCAACGTTTTAGAGATTCATGTAGGAAGATTCTCTCAAGTCATAATCCTTCCAAAGGTTACGAGAAAGATCAATCTTCCTTCATTTGTTCCCATAAAGATAGATAGATTAACCTCAGACATGTCAGATGTTGACATTCTTGGTAGAGTTGTGAGTGTAGGGAATTCAAGAGAATTCTCTAGGCGATCTGGTGGGATTGGGCAAATTGGTGATCTCTTTCTTATGGATGAGACGGGCACTATCAGACTTTCTCTTTGGGACGGACAAGTAGACATACTGGATAAAATATCTGTGGGAGATACAATCCTTGTAGGAGGCGCATACACTAGAGAATACTTTAACTTCATTGGATTAAACCTGGGAAAAATGGGAACTCTCACAATTAATCCAGACATGAAGGAGGCTAAAACATTACCTAAAATCTCTAAAGAAGCAACACCCATTGGACAATTGAAAATTGGATTGAATTCAATTGTTGAAGGGATGCTTTCAGAGATACCATCTGTTAGAATTATTACTACAAAAGACGGAAGGGAAATGACCGTAGCTTCCTTTCGACTAAAAGATGAAACAGGAGAAATCCAAGGTTCTCTTTGGAGAGAATTAGCAAACACCATAGATGGTCTGCCTGTAGGAACTATACTGCAAATTAAGAACGCCTTCATAAGAATTGGATATAATGGCAATCTTGAATTATCATCGAGATCAATAACGGAACTTGAAGTGAAACAAAAAGGTAATGAAGAACAATTAAAAACGCTTTTTGAGCGTGGACCTGAACTTTCTAATTTTCAGAAAATTTCTGATATCAAAGAAGGAGATATTGTTACTGTAGAAGGTAAGATCATTGAAGTAGAGCCAAACTCTAAAGTATATCCCGCTTGTCCAAAATGTCGAAGAAGAATTAATGAGGAAGAAGATGTGTGGGTTTGTGAGCGGTGTGGCGAGATTGCTCAACCGATTTATCGAATGGTGATTAACATAATGTTAGAAGATGATTCTGGTCAGATCAAAGCTATATTTTGGAGTCCTCTTGCTGAGAAGCTTGTAAACATAGATTTGGAATCTGCTTGGAAAATGGTGATAGAAAGCGGAGATGAGAACAATCCTATAGAGGTTATGCGTAAAGATCTTACTGGAAAAGAATTAAAGTTAACTGGTCGAGTTACCACCGATCTTTATCAAGGCGGATTACGTTTAACTGTAGACACCTTCGAATAAATACTGCCTTTTTACGTTATTTTTATTTTAACGATTGATTAAAGAATTATCATCTGCAGATAGTTCTATTCCTCTCTATATCTGTATTTACATTTTTTGTTTTGAAGATAATTCTAAACTTGAATATATCGACTTATCCGGTTAAGTTTATCTGAATATTCCTCTCAAAAGTACCAGTAAGGTTTGCTTCTTACATTTTTTTATCAATCATTGCATATTATTCGTTTCTTGAGTTGCTACAACAACTCGTTTGAGACATTCTATCGAGGAGTTATAAGTGGGGAAACTTTTCAATCCACACTCTGGGCCAGCATATGGCACCCGCTCTATATCGTATCGGTTAATGATTTGTAGCAACCTCTTTTTCATAATTTCTAAAGTTTCAATGTAATCTATTGCGGTTATTTTACTGTTCTTTATTCCGGTCCATACGTCAGCCATTTTTTGATTTAATGTGCTTTCATTGATGGGTCTTATATCTCTCTCAATTTTTTTTCTGATTAACTCATCGAAGACGGTTATGCTGATGCTGGCTTTTAGATATTTATCTTCTTTTTCTAAAAATTTTTTTGTCTCATTTGAAGTGTATAAAGTGTCATTAACGTGGGATTCCACTATGTCTAAAGATTTAATTCCCCAAAAGTCCTCATTTTTTGTGCTATGAAGGTGAAGACATGATTGTATACTCTTTAATTTGATTCTATGACATATATTTTCCCAAGTCTTCATCAATGTTTCTCTGCCTCTTGAACCGACATCTAATTGTGGATCATCCACCATCCCAAAAACTGGTTCGTCAATTGATACGATTGAGATTCCTCCATATTTTCCTCTGAAACAGTTTTCATCAATAATCTGCTCGATAGCTTCTCCAAACTTTTTGACCAAGTCCGCGTTCTTATTGACACATGTTGAGGCGAGGGTGTATGGTCCCGTAATACATAATCTAACCTTAAGGGTTTTACCAATTTTCTGACTAATCTCTCTCTTTTTTTGTTTTAACACGCGTACTTCCGGGATCGACGCATATCCCTTCTTTAAAGTGAGCCTATCAATCACTTCATAACCCCTCTTGGATTTCTTGATACCTTTGATTGTGTTTAGAAACATCTCATTCATATCTCGAAACTGAGGATAACTGGGAACATCTATACCAACCTTAATTTTATCAATATAATTCTGAACGACTTTATCCTCGAAATATTTTCGTTCCTTAGAGTCTTTATTTACGCGTAGCAATTCCATTAGAGGATCTATATGTTGTGCTCCCTTTATGAACTTCTTAAAGTTTCCTGGAAAAGGCATACTTCCTACGTCACATGTTTTAATTATAGTCAACACTCTCCATTTTAAAGATGAACAAATAAAATAGTTACCTATATTCAAAGATAAGAAAAATAAAACATGTCTAAAAAATGGAAATAAGGGTATATAAGGACTTGCATAGTTTCAAAAATTTGTCCTTTGATTTATTCTCTGTTAGACTGTTACTTCAGCTCGTTTGAGGATGCGTTTCCAATCTTTATCAATATGTTCCTGTATGTCTTGTATTATATCAGTTCTCTTTGGGTTGAATAGATGTCTGAATCTTCCCTGTAGTTTCAAGTAATCTTCAACAGGTTTCTTTCTCTCCGGTCTCTTAACATATCTCATACTTGGTGTACTTATTCGATATTCTCCTTCTTCGCATTCCCACAGGGGGAAAAGACATGTTTCAATCGCGAGTTTGGCTATTTCAATTGTCATATCTGTTGGATATCTCCATCCTCTTGGGCATGGTGATAAGATGTGGAGAAACGCGGGGCCTTCAACTTTTAATCCCTTTTCAACCTTTAACATAAGGTCTCGCCAGTGGGAGGGTGATGCTGTTGCAACGTATGGGGCGTTGTGTGCAACCATAATTCGTGCAATTGGTTTCTTCCATTGGATTTTACCTGGAATGATACTTCCAGCTGGTGACGTCGTTGTTGATGCTGCGTGCGGGGTTCCTCCACTTCTCTGTATTCCCGTATTCATGTACGCTTCATTATCGTAGAGTACATGGAGGTAATCATGTCCTCTCTCAAAAGCTCCGCTGAGCGCTTGTAATCCTATGTCATAGGTTCCTCCATCCCCTGAAAAAGCTATTACATGTGGTTTTTTCTTAATTATTCCTTTTCTCTTATACACTTTCATCATGGATTCTATTCCGCTTGCATTTGCAGCTACATTCTCAAATGCTGTGTGTAACCAAGGAACTTTCCAGGATGTGTAGGGATAGATGGTTGTAGCTACTTCAAGACATCCAGT
>JAUWJG010000043.1 GCA_030607815.1 Candidatus Bathyarchaeota archaeon | reverse complement strand
TTCAAAGTTAAAAGTTTATGATCACATACGTACATTAATTTGATTAATGTTTAACCATTCAAGAAGAGACTTTATAATTCGTTCTTAATTAAATTATTATTTCTTGTCCACTTCAATCATCGCTGTAATCTTCATTATAACAAGAATTTTTTATTTCTCACTCCTCCTTAACATTTCATTTTACCAAATAAATAAGTACATTAAAAATAGATTACTACAGAAGAATTCGTTGAAATCTTATAAATGATCACGATAAAACTTATACTAAAAAATATTGGAATTTAATAAAATGTATAATGTATTAGACGATTTAGAAAAGCTCCAAGCTGTCGATACGTATGATATGTGCAGTATTTTGTTGAAGTTACCTGAGATATGTGAAGATGCCATTAAAAGAGGCGAACGACTTACAATCCCTGATGAAGTGAAAATAACCGATAACCTTACTATAACCTACAAAAAACCAAAGAAGATACTCGTTGTTGGGATGGGTGGTTCTGCAATTGGTGGAGATCTTCTAAAGGATTGGTTGAGGGAAACCCTACCAATTCCTATAGATGTTTGTAGAGAATATAACTTACCAGCCTATGCAGATGAGGAAACTTTAGTCCTAGTTTCCAGTTATTCTGGGAATACTGAGGAAACTCTAAGCATGTTTCTTGAAGCTTTAGAGAAACGATGCATGACTCTTTCCATCACTTCTAATGGATCTTTATTAGATTTCAATGAGACTTTGAACTTACCTTTTGTTAAACTACCAACAGGATATCCTCCGAGAAGTGCGGTCCCTTATCTTTTCTTTCCTTTGGTTATTTCACTAAAAAAACTGGGAATTTTATCTGGAGTAAATGATGAAATTAGAGAGGCGATAACGGTTTTAAAACAGGTTAGAGAAGAGATTAAACCTGATAATCCTACTTCGCAGAATATTGCCAAACAAATTGCTAATGGGGTTAAAGGTAGTATCCCCTTCATATGTGGTTCTGGGTTTTATCGAAGCATTGCACTTCGAATAAAAACCCAGTTTAATGAGAATGGAAAGACACCTGCTAAATCTGAAACCTTCCCTGAATTGAACCATAATGAGACAGTTGGTTGGACAGGTTTAAGAGAATTAACTAAGAATTTTAGTGTAATACTTATAAGAGATAATCAAGAATCACTAGAAATCCGAACCCGAATTGACATAACTAGGAAACTTGTTTTCGAGGATGGAGCTAAAAATGTTTTAGAGATCTATGCTCGGGGTGTTGCTAAACTTGCAAAGCTGTTTTCTGTAATGTACATCGGTGACTTTGCCAGTGTTTACCTCGGAGTCTTATACGGGATTGATCCTACACCTGTCAAGATAATCGATGAACTGAAAACACAATTAGGTAAAAGAGTAAACAAATCAGAAGAACTAAAGAATAAGTTTCGGAATATGTTATCAAATTGATTTTTTTTACTCTTGTTAAATTGAATCAATTTCCCCAATTCTTTTCCTTATCATCTCTTCAGTTACGTTTCCCTTCCTGATTATCATAGGGGGTTCCTCTAGCATATTAATTATCGTTGACGGTGTGCCACTTACAGTGCCCCCTTCAATTATTAGGTCCACACTCTTTCCAAGCTGATCGGAAACCTCCTCTACATTTACTGGACTGATTTCTCCATGAATATTTGCGCTGGTAGCTATTATTGGTACGTTTAACATCTTGACTATGGCTAACGGTATAGGATGATTTGGTGCTCTTATTCCTATCCCGATTTTCCCTCCTGTAACAATTTCTGGAATTATTGAAGTTTTTTCCAAAATAATCGTTAGCGCTCCCGGCCAGAACGTTTCCATAAGTCTCTTCGCCTTTTCAGTGATATTAACGAGACTCTGCGCCATTTTTAAACCAGAAACAGCGATTGGTAAAGCTTGATGGAGGGGACGTTTTTTAATTCTAAAGATTTTATATACTGCTTCTGAATCAAAAGCATTTACCCCTAATCCATAGACTGTATCTGTCGGATATATGATGACTTTTCCTCTCTTGAGCGTCTCTACAATTATTGAAATTTTTTTTAAACTTGGATATTTAGAATCAAAAACTATCCTATTCACTATGAATCAGCTTCCTTGATACAATTTGCAATAATAAAAAATAAATTATTATTCTTCTTAAATGACACTTTTAAGTAGACATCCTAAATCTTCCTGAAGATTTTATTAATCTTTTATGTGATGAATATCTTCTAGTTTTCTATCTTCTTATTTTCCAAGAAGTTTTCCTAACATTGGATACATTTCTAGCATCTGATCTTTGCTAATCATTTCATAGTACTGCGCCATAATCCCTACTGTGAGCAATATTCCTATGCCACTCCCATATACCCCGAGGAAATTAGAAAATGATGCAATAGCTCCAACAAGGATAGCTCCTACTACAGTGACTGTTGGTATGTATTTGCTGAGAATATTCTGAATAGGTTTTGTAGACCGACGGAATCCAGGAATCTGTAGACCCGAGTCCATAAGTTGTTGTGCAACGCTACTCGGACCTAAACCACCCAACTCAAGCCATAGCAGTGCAAATACGACACATGCACCGATCATCAGTCCAGCGAACACAAGTCCTCTTATAGGATCAGCCAGGAACTGAGTTATGCTCTGCGGTGAAGTTAAAAAGTAGGCTACTCCTCCCTTTAGTTCGTTTCCTTCAAAACGTCCCAGTATATTTATCCACATGTTGGTTCCATCTGGATTGAATCTTGACGAGGCTATTTGAGCTACAAAATAGAGGTCCATAAATAAGGCTGATACAAGTACAACCGGTATTGTGGATACATATAAGAGTTTGATGGGATAGCGTCCTCTGTATCCCCTAACTCTGGCATAAGATATGGGCAATTCCACTTTCAAAGATTGAAGGTATATGACTAGTAGAAATATGCTTATGGTCACAATAAGTCCTATCATAGTTGGAGCATTTGGGTCAGATCGTGAAAAGAAAGCAGAAATTGGGTTTTCTCCTTTAAACAATGCTTGAACATAAGCGATCAGAGACCCTAAACTTTTTCCATCACTTTCATATGGTAGTGGACAAAAAGTATCCCAAAGAATCTTTAAGGCAACTCCTGCAGCTATAAATAAGCTGATAGCGCTTCCAAACCCCCATCCCTTCTGTAATAGTTCATCGAAAAGAACTATTATGATACCCACGACAAATAGTTGGAGGAAAATTATCGATGATGTTTCAAATGACAGACCAGTACCATAAGCTCCCCCTACAATATACGCGATCGCTAAAAATCCGGTCATAGCTATTGAAAACAACTTAGTAATTCCAGCTAAGAGAGCACGATCTTCAGGATTACTCTTATCAAAGCTTACTAATCCAGAGCTAGAAAAAAGCTGTGTTATCAGACCTGCTGTAACGATTGGTTGAATACCTAGCTCCATTAGGGAGCCTCGGGATGAGGCGAAGATAACACGTAATGCGTAGTAAGGATCGTTTCCACTATATTGTGCACCATAGATTGGTATTTGAGTCATGATAAAGTAAATTACAAGTACTATTCCAGTCCAAAGAAATTTTTCACTTAGTCTAACACGTCCTTCTGGAGTTTTAACTTCAGGTAAGAATTTCGTTATCGGTTTGAATAAGCTTAAGAATCGACCGGGCATTCAATAATCACCTTATAACTAATTTAAGATTTCCATTTGATTATTCTCGTTTCATTTCCTTACTATTATGTGCTTGTTATTCCTTAAAGATTTGAAGACGAGTATAAATCCTTTTCTTTACTTCTCCTATTAATTCTTGAAAAGAATTCATTAATTTGATAATTTTTTAAATTATGAGATTAATATTAGGGTGGGATATTAAGACTGGTAAACCTTTACTGAATATGTTAAAAAGATTAAGTTTAGAAGCTATTATAGATTATCTTTAGGAAACTAAAATAATATTATCGTAAAGGAGATGAGCAATCTTTTCGTTTAATTATTGTTTCTTTCTGTTACATATAAATAACCTAATCAAGCAACACTAATATTTGGTGGTGATGATGGCGCGATTTTCTCGTGAGTTCTATTTACTAACTGCATTCGCAACCATAATCTATATCTCAGGAACTATAACATCACCATTCTTTAGCCTCTATGTAAGTGAGAAAGAAACATCATCTTTCGAACTTGGTTTAATCATATCCATTATGTCATATACAACTTTGCTGATAAGAATGCCTTTGGGGATGCTCTCCAGTAAGATTGGAAACTGGTGGGTGGTTCCTATTGCTCTTTTAGGACAGTCATTTTCATACATCCTTTACAGTCAAGTTACTAATCCCATACATTTTTATCCGATTCGTATTTTCCACGCGATCTCTATCGCATCACTTCACCCTACTCTTATGTCCTTAGTTTCAGTTTTCTCTCCTAAAAATAGAAAAGGTGAAGCTGTTGGTACGTTCTTAACTTCTGTTGGTCTCGGTACGATGGGAGGACCATTCCTCTGTAGTTTTCTCCTTTCTTACTTTGATTATGAAACAATTTTAAAACTGTCCTCAATTTTACCCTTAATCGCTTTCATCATCTACATTGGTCTGCTGAAAATAAATGCTTTGAATAAACACTTATCCAGATCTAAGAAACGTGAAGTATTTATTGACAGCTCGTGGAATCGCATAAAACGGATAATAACAATTAGACAGGTTCAAATGCTTACCTATGTGAGATTTACATTCGCTTTCACTGCAGCGATAATAGCAACTCTTTACTCTGTCTATGCTGTAAACACTCTCAAAATACTTCCTGCAGTTTATGCATTACTAGTCACCTTGCGAGGTCTTGCAAATACAATAACTCGAGTGCCTGCAGGTAGGATTTCGGATATGATTGGTAGGAAAAAACCTCTCCTCATCTCCTTCTCTTTATTAACTCTTGTTTTTCTTCTCTTTTCTATGGTTGGAGGTCCAATCACGATAGGTCTAGTAATGATACTTTACGGTATTGCTCATGGAATACGCGCAGTAAGTGAATGGTCTTTATTGGCTGATGTTGTAACAACAGATGATCAAAGTTTAGCTAATTTTTATTTTGCATGTGTATTCGATCTTGGATCTGCTTTCGGTGCTACTTTCGCCGGTGTTATCGCTATGATACTGCCAACGCCAATAATATACATATTTGCAGCATTCTTAGTAAGTTCAAGTATCATAGTTATCGCTTTTAATAAGGTTCATTAAAGCACCGAATTAAATATACTATCTTTGGAGGAAGTAAACCTCTTACATATTCTATATTTCGTACAAGTACGAATTATAATTCCAAGATTTTTATGTATCATAATAAGAAAAGATAACCATATACGTACCCAGTTATCAATACTTTTTCTGAGACGATGATGAATATTTTATGAAACGGTTTATCTGGTGCATTTTACGCTCGGATTTTAATAAATGGTTATTATTATTTCTAAAATTGACTATTTTATGTTTTTATCAACTTATTAAATGATAAGTTAAAGATGTTCCTTCATTAACCTGTGTAATACATCCTATAACAAACTTTTTTTTATCTCTCTTTAAGTTTGAACCTGTACTGTATCTATGTGTTCAGAATAGTTTTTTCATCCTACGATGAATCTTATGCTTTAAATATATTCCTAGTTAGAAATCTTATAAATTTCTAATTACTTGATACACTTTTCTACAAGTATATTTTTTAAAAACCATCCAATTATTTACTTTTCCATCTTATTAAAATTCATCTTTAAAAATAATAGTTTTTGTTAATATTTGCAATAAAAAAGACGGTATTATTTTACTATCTCATAAATACCTGAGGGCACTCCGATATCTAACTTAACAAATTCTCTGTTTTTAATTTAATGGTGCGGCGGGCCGGATTCGAACCGACGAACTCCTAAGAGAGAGGATGACTCTTCAATTAAGATCTTGAGTCCTCCGCGTTTGACCTATCTTCGCTACCACCGCAGATAAAGGGATAGAAATAATCCACGCATCAGTTAAACATTACTTATACTTAATGTTTGTAATGTTACTCAACTGAATTAAGACTAATGAATGTTTATTCTCATCACATCATTTTATTGCCCCAAGGGCTAGGCTTAGTAGAGCCATCCGAGTTACTAATCCATACCAAACTTGCTTAAAATATTTAGCATTAGTTGTTTGATCAATTTCTGGAGCGATCTCATCAATTCTCGGTAATGGATGCATCACAATCATATTTCTCTTTGCGTTCCGAAGAGAATCTAGGTCAATCCTATAGGTTCCCTTAATCTTTTCATATACTTCTAGATCTGGGAAACGTTCTTTTTGCATCCTCGTCACATACAACACATCTATCTTGGGGATGATTTCTGGAACATCTTTGGTCTCTATTACTTTAACTCTCTTACTAACATCTTCAAGGACCTCCCTTCTCATCTTAAGTGACTCAGGGGATACGAAATAGAGGGTTGTTTTAAAGAGGGATAAAGCGTATGCTAAAGAGTGGGTTGTCCTCCCATACTTTAAATCACCTAAGATAGCTATGTTTAATCCATCGATTTTTCCTCGTTCTTTTTTTATTGTATATAGATCAAGAAGAGCCTGCGTTGGATGTTCACCTGCACCAGATCCAGCGTTTATCACCGGAATATTAGCTACTTCTGCAGCCAGTCTCGCTGCACCTTCCAAAGAATGTCTAAGAGCAATGATGTCAACATAATTTTCCATAACGCTTATGGTATCTACCAGATTTTCACCTTTCTCGATTGCACTTGTTCTCGCTTCTGAAATGCTTATGTAGCTTCCTCCAAGTCTGAGTATGGCTGCTTCAAAGCTCAATCGGGTTCTTGTGCTTGGTTCGAGAAATATATTCGCTAATATCTTTCCCTTCAATATATCAGAACTACTTTTAGTTAACGGTTCCATAAGTTCCGTAATTTCCAAAATATGTTCAATTTCAATTCGGTTATAATCTTTAATCGAGACGATGTCTCTCCCCTCAAAATTCATATTATTTACCCTACCTTACTCCCTCTCTTCTGTTCAATAACTAATCGTCAATTTAATGTATTTATGTTTAGAGAACTTAAATCTCCATTACTAATGTATTACAT
>JAUWJG010000068.1 GCA_030607815.1 Candidatus Bathyarchaeota archaeon | reverse complement strand
GTAACTATTGACTCGTTTTCAGACATTCTATTAAGGCATGACCTTGAAAGTGGGATTCAACTGTTGAATACTATGTCATTTTATGCTAGAAAAAATAAAGGGTTATATTTTGCTCTTCTTACCAAGGGAATGCATAATCTCCAAGTTGAGACTGCAATGCTTCATTTCGCAGATGGGGTGGTAGACTTTATTGTTTCCGAAAGAGCTCATGATTCTGAGAGAAAAATTATCATCAAGAAGATGCGGGGAACCTTGATCTCATCGCGAAGCCTTCCTTTCGTTATTGAAGAGAGGGGGATAACAATAGAGACCGCTGGAAGAATAACCTAACATCATCGCGTTAAAGAGTCATCATAAGTATTCCGAAGATTATGTCACCTACGATTAGGGTTAATATAAAACCGATTGTGATAAAGACGATAAAGGGGAGGTAAGGGGTTACCCAAATCTTTTGCTGGTCCCCCAAAAGATCTTTTATTTGAGCGATAATGGCTTCTCTATCGATATCTGTTCGGATGAATAGTCGTAATGTACGCAGGGTCTCCCCGTTTTCTTCTTTAGTAAGTTCCTCCATGGGAGCTAAGTGTATCTTGTTTTTGAATTCTGAGACAGATATCTTGTATCCTGTAAACAGAGCTATTATTTTCTTAATGGTTGGTTCATGGTCAAGTCCTTCAAATAACTTTGTACCAGTTCTTGCATACCAGAATAGATTGTAAAGTAACATAGCCACTGCGGTTAGAGCTGAAATGATGACTGAGTTTCCGAAGATAGACATTCCGTAAAGTGGAGAGACAAATCCTAGAAATGGAAATGATGAGAAGGGTGCAAATGGCATAGCAAGGGACAAACATAAGAAAACTTTAACATCAGCTCCGCCAAAGAAGCCCAGATAAAAGAGTGGGATGGTAATCCCGGCAAAAACGGAGAAGGAGATACCGAGAGTTATCAAAAGAGAAAAATTGTTTGTCAAAAAGATGTGGAGAAGGGTAAGAGTTAGCCCTAGAGGAGCGTAGAAGGCCCAAACCTTATTGGAGACTTCACGTGATTTGTAGTCATGCCATGATGCATAAGATAGAAAAGCTAAACTAAGAACTATTCTTATGGAGTCCAACCATTCATACAAATTATTCATCACACTGTAAAGTAAAGAATAAGCAAACAGCCTTATTTCTTATACTATTTCTAAATATATATTTAGTTAAAAGATGGAAACTATTTAGTTCTACTCCATTTTTATCATTCATAAATGCCATATCATATAAAAAATAAAAGAGGAGGGTATGCCTAAACGTTCTAAGCTTCAAATATACTTTGATGTTCTTGAAGTGGTAGAGGATGGAGTAAGCAAACCGACGCAGATAATGTATGGAACTAACTTGTCTTGGAATACCCTCAATGAAGTTTTCAATGTTCTAATTAACAGTAAGTTTCTGAGAAAAGAGAAAACGAAAACTTCGAAAAGATTTTATATTACTACCAAGGGAAAAAAAGCTTTGTCGTATTACAGGAGATCCATAGAGGAATTGGTGACAACACCACAGTTAATATAAAAGAAGGGGAACCCGTTGACTGGAAATTTCCGGTTCTTTAAATGTGAGAGGGGAGCGGGAGCAATTATTGCTTTTGTTATGGTTCTTATGATCTCTATCCTCTTTATTGGAGGTACCTTCATCTGGCAGGTTCAGAGTCAAACTCAAGTCAACGCGTTAGATACTTCCCGAATGGATGAGGCGTACTTTGTTGAACCGGTATTTTCTTACAATAAAGAAGCGGAGGCATACAGCGCAATCGTGTATGTTCATAATACGGGGTTATTGCCCATTAAACTTGTTCAAGCATGGATCATCGATGAGGACAATAATGATCGTCAACACATCGAGATCTCTTACAATCTTGGGATGGATGAGGGAATCTATATCTCTGAGATCTATGAATTAATCGATAGTTTAACACAGACATTCGATCTCACGACAACTTTATATGATTTCAAGATCGTCACTGAGAGAGGAAACCTAGCTTCGTCCAAATTGATGCCAAGCGCTGCGTTCCAATCAAACTGGCCAGCCATAATTATACCAGACGCATCATATGTCAAAAAGCAGGGTGCTAATGTTAATATTCATTTGGAAATTTGGAATCGTTTAGACGAAGAGTTGCACATCACACTGATTGTGATGAGTAGGCTTGGTCATGGATCGGAACATTCAGAACTAATTCATATAGACTGGATTCTACAACCAGGCGTCATCTCCATAAAAGATTTTTCGGGAGTATCAAAGAAAATATATCAAGTAGGTTCAACCAGTTTCATTGAAGTAGCTGATGTTGATGGTACAATTGTCAGCTCATTCTACTTCACCTGCCAATAAACTATTAGACGCACACATTCTATAGAAATACCATGATGAACTCAGAGGTTAACATACAGCATATTGAACACGTTCACCAAGACCGAGATCGAACAATACTCTCCTCAATCATCCGCGTACTGAAGATATGCGTCATATAGTTGGATTCAATTTTGATTGAGTCTAAATGATTGTTTTTTGTGGTTAATATATACGATAAACAGAGAGTTTCAATTCATAAATGTCTTTTAGAGTACTGATCTAACTTGTTTGATGGTACGAATTATCATATTATTGAAAAAGTAACATAGAAACGATAAACTACAGAAAACAGTAATACTCTTGAAAAGAATAGAAAAGAGAACAATAATTGAGCGGTTCATTGGAAGATAGATAGTTAAATGAGGAGGAAGAGAGATGGAGAAGTATCTTCACCGGGAGTTATTCGGTCATAGTTTTTGTTTATTAGGAGTGATATTTGATCAGATAACGACGATGATTGGTTTATCTTTCTTTTCTAGGATCTATGAATCGAACCAGATAGTAGCAACGTTGATGAGTAATAATTTGGGGTTGTGGTTGTTGTTAGATGTAACGATACTTAGTATACTTTTCATTGGTGTTCATTTTCTTTTCAATTATTGTTATAGAAAAATTAAGTATAGAGGGTTCATCTTGATAGTTCCTTCATTAATATTTGGATTTCTACGAATTTACAGCGGAATCCATAATATGGCAATAACATTATCTCTCACCTAGAAGAGGTGTACACCACTACATTTGTTTAAAAATATTTGGCGTGATACTTTGGACGGTTGTAAATAGATTTTGTTTTATCGTTTTGGCGTTCATAATTCTCTTAAGTAGTTTGAATAACTCTTCATATTAGTTGAAGTTTATTGAGATTCGAAACAAAAAAGGAATTAGAAAAATTAGATTATAAATTGTTACTGTTAAAAAGAATACAAGATAGAGACGTGAGGAAACAATACATACGTGAGAATTATACACAAGTTGAATCTAACGATTACCTGAAGCAATTACGTGAAACAGTAAACAAGAGATATAAGGAAATAAGTGAAATTGAAAAGCAGATCGAAGAGATTAAAACATCTTAACTTTCATCAGAGATCATATACCGGTTTTTATTCAAATTAGATAGATCTTCCTTTGTTCACCATTTTTTTTCTAAACTTAAACAGTTTAAACTCTTTCTTCTAAATGTTAGAATGTGTATCTCTCTAATTTTGGATAAAGAAGCGAGTTTTTTTAGAGTATATAGATGGTTAGTGGAATTCTATCTATTTTATTAGGAGAAAGACATAGTTGTAATTTGGGATCCTGCTTGAATCCAACCTGTGATTCCATCATTCATGTGAAAGATCTTTGTGAATCCATTCGCTTGCAAGATGTTTACGGCGTTAGTACTCCGATTTCCAGTTTGGCAATAGACAAGTAGTTCATCGTTTTTTGACAGTTCGTCTAGACGACCCTCTAGCTCATCAACAGGGATAAGGATGGCTCCTTCAATATGGTCACTGTCGTACTCCTCTTGCGTTCTCACATCTAAGATTATTAAAGAGGGTTTTGATTCAATTAAAAACTTCGCTTGTTCAATGGTGATATCCCCATAATCTATCTCCGTGTTCAGAGATTGAGTATAATAAAGCAGGATTGCGGAAAATGCAATGATTACACCAAGAGTAGCTATTTTGAGGGTTTTCCTATTCAATTTTTAGTCTCCACAATTCCAAAAGCAATGCTTATATAAACAGTTTGTTTGAAAATTTTTCTAAAAAAAAGGAGACGGTGTCTCTGATTTCGCGGTTAAATCTCCGCTAGGTTATTACGTTATGTGCTCGAAAATAGATCTCCTTACTTTACCAGATGTCATTTATGACATTCTCGAGTTCTAAAGATTGCAGCGTCGCTTTAAGGGGTTTACCAGTCTTAATGTCCCATCCTAATAGGTGGTAATAGGTATCTAACATGTCTTCCCAATGAGGTT
>JAUWJG010000067.1 GCA_030607815.1 Candidatus Bathyarchaeota archaeon | reverse complement strand
TTATTATTTCAAACCAGAGATTCACTATTTCTTCCTCCCGTTTAAGTATCTTTAAACAAAGACGGTTCTTATTAATCAACAACTGTATAGCGTACTTTTTTTTAATAGAAGATTTATATAATCATCTTATTATAAACCCGTTCGATTTTATTTATAATGATCTAGAAATCTTAAATAAAAATTATTAAATTTATAATTTTGTTCTTATGTTTTTAGATAATATTTTTTATTAATATCCGTGATTATAAATTCTCAAAAATAGGTACGAATCCGCATAATATATTTAAATCACAATGTATTTATTGAACGAAAGATTAAGCAAAGTGGTTGGTAGGTATATATTTGAAAGTTGAAATGTATCTTTGCATAATTAAGAAGTATGAATATAACTTTATTTTTTATCAAAGATATATGCGTGATTGGAAGTAGAAGAAGATTAAGAATTAATCAATTTAGGAACACCAATATTTTAGGAGTGACTTATGGTTTTGAAATGTCCAAAATGTGGATACCCAAGAGCAAAATTCATTGATAAGAAGTTTAAAGATGTAACTGAAATACGGGAACGCCGTTCGAGAACCGGTGGCTCTTACACTACAAATATTACTAAGAAAAAAACTATTTATAAGAAAGGTATATGGGTCAAATGTGAGCACAGTTGGGAGGAAGCTGAAAAGTGACTACAAAAACAGAGGATTTTAGATATATTATACGAATGATAGGGACTGATATAGATGGGCTTAAAAAGTTACCCATTGGTCTTTTAAAAATCAATGGTATTAACAAACGTTTAGCAGATGCTATAGTGAAAGTTGCTGGATTCAACATTGATATGACTGTTGGGAATCTGACTGATTCTGAAGTTAAGAAATTAGAGGCTGTTATCGAAGAACCTTCAAAATTTGGTGTACCCGTCTGGCTTCTAAACCGACGAAAAGATTTAGCGACGGGGAAAGATATTCATTTAACTGGCCCAGACCTTACATTGAATACGAGAACTGGTATTAAGCTCATGATTGAATCTCGATCTTGGAAAGGCGTACGCCATTCACTTGGACTCAAAGTTAGAGGTCAAAGGACAAGAACTACTGGTAGAAAAGGTAGAGTGGTTGGAGTTAGACGTAAACGTTCTGCAAGATAAACTGCAGACAAATCCTCTTGATTTTAAGGGAAACTAAGTTCAAGAAGAGGTAATGCACTTTCAATTGTTACATATAACTTAAACATTACGTTCATACACATATACGTAATACTTATGGTGAACCTATCATTATGCGAGTGTATAAGCTTCGATTTTCTTCGATATTTCTGATAGATGTTTGGGAAAGATTAAATCTATGATGTGAACTCTCAATAGTAGTGCCGAGGTAGCTCAGCCTGGTTAGAGCGCTGGACTCATAGAGAATAATGCTCTTCCACTTGAGAGATCCAGAGATCCGGGGTTCGAATGAAAACTCCGAAAAGCCCCGCCTCGGCATTTCGTTTCAATCCTAAATATGTCAAATATATGAAAGATTTGAAACAAGCGCCTCGATAGCTCAGGTCGGTCGGAGCGACGGCTTTGTAAGCCGTTGGTCGCGGGTTCAAATCCCGCTCGAGGCTTTCATAATTAGGATAAATTGTAGGGAAATAGTTTTATCAATGATGTTCTTCTATCCTGAAAGTGGATTCTTCTTATGTCTGAATGGTTAGTTGAACTTGGATATTTTGGTGCTTTTATAGCGCCCCTGATTGGGGTCTTCACTTATTATCTATTACCGTGGCCTATCATTATCTTTGCTTTAGGTAATATTATTGATCCGCTCCTCGTAGCTCTTATTGGAGCTTTAGGTGCAACTCTAGGTGAGTTCTTGTACTATTTTATAGGTGGTGGTATATCCAAGATCCTCCCAGAGAAGTTAAATACCTACGTGAATAAGGGAAAAATATATCTGGAGAAATATGGGCCTGTGGCGATTTTCATATTTGCCCTTTTACCTCTACCAGATGAGGTAATATGGATTCCTATAGGTATCCTAAATTACGATAAACGAAAAGCCTTTATTTCCTGTTGGCTGGGTAAATTTATTTTAATAGCTCTGATAGCCTTTGCTGGACATTACGGAATACAATATATTCGCGATTTCATCACATAAGGCTTTCTTCTAGAGTGGATTCCTAATTTTTCATAGTCTAAAAATTCTTTCTCTAATTAATGATCTTTCAGAATGCGCAAAATAATATTTTTATACTTAATCTTAAGATTTTATGAAATTAGTTTCATACAATGAACTTATTTTTAATATTACCCTTAATTTATTAAATAGTTTACATCAATTACTTTCAATATAAATACTCTTAACATAACTATTAATCTCTTGTTGAAAAGTTATGCTTGGTAAATTAAGGGAAAAATCTCAAAACGCTATAGCTCCTTTTGGAAAGACTTTGGCTAAATTTGGTTTTTCACCCAATTCTATGACTATTACCAGTCTCTTTGTAGCCATTGCTTCAACTTATGCCTATATTTTAAAGATGCCCATAGCAGCTGCTCTCTTAATTATTCTTACGGGTGTAATTGACATGTTTGATGGAGCGATTGCTAGAACAACGGGTAGAGTGACTAAGTTTGGAGCAACTCTCGATCATGTTATAGATAGATACGCTGAATTTTTCATTATTATTGGAATAACATACGCAGGTTATACAAATTGGGTCTCTGGACTCTTCACCCTTTTTGGTATGCTTATGGCAAGTTTTACTAGAGCAAAAGCTGAATCTGTTGGAGGGTTGAAAGCCTGTACGGTAGGAATAGCAGAAAGACAGGAGAAGTTACTAATAATAATTGGCGGTTCATTTCTTTTATTTGTATATTCTCAATCATTGAATTATGCTATCATTATCGTTGGTATACTTTCTCACATAACTGTTCTTCAACGGCTTCATTATACATGGGTTCAAACAGGAGGCGATTAAATTGTATGATCTAGTAGCAATAGGAAATCCTGTGTATGATGAGATCATAACTCCTTACATTCAATCTAAAGGGAGAGTCTTATCTGGATGTAGCACGAACGCTTGTTTGGCAGCTAAAAAACTTGGATTGGGTAAAGTCGCATTAATTGGTTGTATCGGTAGAGCTTATGAGAAAAGATATAAACATGAATTATCGGGATATGGAATCGAGCTTCCATTAACTAAAATCTCTGATGAAACTGGTGGGTTCAAACTAGTCTATGATCATAAAGGCAATAGAACGTTGGATGTCTTGGGTGTTGCAGATAAAATATTCCCTGAAGATTTTCCCTCCGAATGTCTTGATTCAAAGGTATTACTCCTTGGTCCAATTCTTCAGGAAATAGATTTAAAATTCGTTAAATTCCTTAAACAAAACAGTGATGCAAAGATCTTTCTTGATCCTCAGGGTATGATTAGGCAAATAGGGCCAAATGGAAGAATTCAACATAAATGTGATAGAAACACTATTAGAAACTTAGTCAAGCTAGTGGATTACATTAAACCTAACGAGACTGAAGCGATAACATTAACTGGAAAAGATGATCCTTATCTCTCTTCGAAGCTTCTTGTTGAGTGGGGCTCTAGCGTTGGTATAGTTACATTAGCGGAACGAGGATCTTTACTCTATGATTCCAAGAATTATTACAGAATTCCAGCGTACAAAACCCTTGCTAAAGATCCAACAGGAGCTGGGGATACATATGCTGGATCTTTTATATGTGGATTACTCGCTGGAAAAAGTATTCATAATTCTGCATTGTTCGCTTCAGCAGCTGCCTCTATAAAGATTGAGTATTCCGGTCCAGATTTTCCTCTTACTTCATCAGCCGTTAATACCCGTGTTCGAGAGCTCAATCACTTTCTATGATATAATAACTTCTTTATTTCATAACATTTTTTACCTTATTCAATAAATCTCTTAAAAGAGAAATAAGAAACTATATACTCTAATAAAAAGGATCAACTGCATGAAATTTGTTGGGGCTGGTCGTCTAGCATGGTTAGGATACTACCCTTACGAACTCTAAAAGATTTGAGACAGGTAGTGGTCGTGGGTTCAAATCCCACCCGGCCCACCATATTTTTGTTCCAGAACTTAAACTTTTTGCTCTTAATTTATAGTTAGTTATTTTTATCTAGTTTACTAACAATTACGATTTTCATAATATTTTGTTTTTAATAGATAACGTTAATTCACGTTCTTACTTTTCTCTTAAGAAAATGTGTTAAAAGATAAAAAAGAAACATTGAACATTTTTAAAAAAATTAGTTCTAATCAAAACATAAAATAGCTTAATAATACATTTTTTTGTTTGTTAGATGAGTTTTTCTTTTATTAGGTTTTTGCGGAGTTTATGTACGGCTTCGTAGACTTGTGCTTCTGTTTTTGCTCCTGTGACGACTAGTTTTCCGTTCATGTAGAGGAGGAGTACGAC
>JAUWJG010000086.1 GCA_030607815.1 Candidatus Bathyarchaeota archaeon | reverse complement strand
TTCTTTATAGGGATAAAAGGTAAGTTTTCTTCTCGTGGATAAAATGTTTTTTTGTATGATATACCTGTAAACTCACACCATGTTGCATATGCGTTTTCTAGTAACTCTTTGTAGCTGTTCTTCCATTTTCCTCTAGCGATGTGTTCTTTCACTTCTTCAGTGTTCTCTAAATTCAGATGCTTTGCGAGGCGTCTCAGTTTTCTAATATTTTCTTTTACAGTCTCTTCTGCTCTACCCTGTTTCAGTCTCCAGATTCCATATGACAAAAAGACGTGGGTAGCTTCGTGGTGGGGTGGGTGGGATTTGAACCCACGGCCCCCAGCGCCCCGGGCTGGAATCATAGACCATGTTACCCATCTCAAATTTAGATCTTTATTTATCTAAATTACGAAGACTCTAGACGACCACCCCATTAGTAAAGAAGTTAACATTATTATGTAAAATATAAACACTTCACTTTGAGACCTTACAATTGTTCTTACTCGATCCAGTTTGGTTTACTTTTCAAAAATTTTGTTAAAAACTTCGCAAATTCCTTATTTGAGATGTAGAACTTAATGATTTCTTCATTTACATAAATTTCTGAGTCCTTAATATTCTCAACGAATTTACTTGCTACACCTATATTTTTTCCCCCATCCTCTAATTTTTCTCTTAATAAGAAAATAGCATTAACATACATTCTACTTATTCCAACTATCCATCTATTTCCTTCAATCCATGGTCTTGATATTGTATTTTTTGCGCCTAAATGTTTATTTAGGAAATTCCTTGCCTCTTTTGAATCAAATTGTGGTCCAATGTGTCTCTTTGAGAGAGAAATATCTTTTGTTTCTAGCTCAAAGATTAGCACATTTGATCCTTTTTCATCACTCCAAACTGAAGATCTTAGGACACTGAAATCGTATTGTTTTAAAAGCCTTTTTAGAGCTCTATTAGTCTTATACAACTGTCCCCAAATGACATCTGGAACTTCCGTTTCACTTCGAAATATAACGAAAACTAGATCTGATTTTAACTTTGTCAAATTTTCAATGATAACATTAGATGATTGAAAAATGGTTTCATTTGGATAAAAGAAGGAAATTTCAGGTTTTTCAAGGAAGTATCTGGACGTAGTGATCAATTCACCCAACTTTTCTTTTGAGACCGCTGCTGCTACATTTCTATTCTCATCAACTGGATCTATTACTATTAGCGGAGCATCAAAGTATCGTTGTGCTTCATTATACTTTCCGTCATATAGTTTTTCAACATCAACAACCTGTCCTATCTTCCACATTGAAATTTCTTTTAAAGTTTGAATAAAAGATTTGTAACCTAAAACAAGCAGTTCACATAAATATCCGCTAAATCCTCCAACCTTAATCTCGGCTCCATATACGCCAACGCCTATAATAAATTTCTTTAAAAGGCGTATTTCATCACGTATATCTTCTTGAGATAGTTTTGTTCTAACATACTTCGTATGAAAAGGGGACCTATCTGCAGCACTTATCCATTCACCTTTATTCACGTTGTAGCAAGGAACAATGTTTACACGAAATCCCTTTACGTATGTTTCAAGGTAAGGGTGTTCCGCGAATCTTTCTCTCCAAGAAAAATTCTCCATCGCCCCCTTCGCTATTTGGAGACCTACCTTTCCAAGCATTCTTTTACTTAAAGTTGGTGGGAATAGAATAAAGACGTCTATATCAGCATCTCCGTTTAGCCAAGTATCCTTAGCAACTGAACCCCCCACCTCTACAAAAGCTTTAAAATTTCCTTTTTTCAACTCAATGTTGATTTGTCTCTTAATGAATTTCGTTGTTTTCTCAATCAGATCCTTTTCATCCGTGTTAGGTTTAACCTTTCTCAAAACATGTACGATTACTCTTTCAAGCTTCGAAGCCATAAACTTTCCCTACATATACTAAAAAGAAATAGGTTTAGATAACATCTAAACTTTACTTAATATATATTAAAAGTGTATACCCATGCAATTTAAACATAATAACGATTATAGAACGTGCGATTTATGAACTATTCTAAACTCTTTACACATTCTCACCTCAAATTTTGCGGTATCGAGGATAAGATGGAGGATGCTAACTATGTATTGTTAGGTGTTCCTCTTGACAGCACAAGCACTTATCGGCCAGGTTCAAGGTTTGGCCCTGCCGCTATAAGAGAGGCATCTTGGAATTTAGAAACTTACTGCATAAGAAATAATCTAGATGTTGAAGATTTCAAAATACATGATTTAGGTGACCTTAACATTTTCGGAGATGTAGGGGATACTCTAAAACGCCTTAAACAAGTTATCAGCGATACTCTAGAATCCAATAAAATCCCTATTACCTTAGGTGGTGAACACACCATTACATACGGTTGTGTTGAAGCCTTCCACGACATTGCAATCTTAAGCTTTGATGCTCACATGGATCTAAGAGATAAATACTTAGGACTTGAGCTTTCTCACGCAACCTTCATGAGAAGGCTCTGTGAATCATTAGGTTCAGATAGAATAGTTGAGGTTGGTATTCGAGCTTTCAGTAAGGAAGAGCTTGATTACGCAAATAAAGAAAACTTACGATACATAACATCCATGGAGATTAAACGTCAGAAACCAGAACAGATTGTTAAAGACATACAGGATGCATTATCTAACTTTGAAAGAATCTACTTAACTATAGATATGGATGTTCTTGATCCATCTTTTGCACCTGCTGTTGGTAATCCTATACCTGAAGGATTATCGCCACATCTTTTACTAAACATTCTCCAATCTCTTTGTAACCATAAAATCGTTGGATTTGATTTAGTTGAATTAACTCCTCACTACGATTCGGGAATTACTTCAATTCAAGCTGCTCACATTATTTTTAATATCTTATCGTTTCTAGAAAGTACAAAATAACCTATATTCTCTTTACTAAATCTCAAAAAAAAGTTATATCACCTGTTCATCAAAAAGAAATGAAGATGATTTACCACTTCGTAATTAGGGCTATTTTTTGTACATGTTAGCGCCTGTACTATCAGATAAATAGTATTCAGGGGGTTGTCAATAATTATCAATTCTAAAACGCGATTAAATAATAATTTT
>JAUWJG010000053.1 GCA_030607815.1 Candidatus Bathyarchaeota archaeon | reverse complement strand
TCTTAAAATTGTAAGAGGTAATTGAGACCAACCATCCAAACTGTGCATAATTAGAACATCAGCGAAACGGGTTATAAGCATTGATGCGAGCCATGTCTCGTTCCAAATGGCAACTTCTGGAGCAGATTCATGATCAATCCAAACGGTGAGAGGAACACCTAAAAGCGGAAAACCTACAAGTTCATCATTTTCTTTAATGGCAGCTTTCCGCAGCATAGTGAAATTATTCAATGTATCCGCTAACCCCTCATCAGTGAATGTGCCAGGATCCAAAACCAAGTCTTCAATGCCATATTCAAGTAAAGTTCTCACTAGAGATTTAAGTAGATCCAGATCATTTGGTGCATAAACAGTTAAGGGACAATTATATAGTATTGCAAGATCAGCCATTTCTTTCCAGTTATCTTTCGTAGCTGCATATATCAGGGGTCTATCTTTTCCTATCTCGACTAAACCATTTCTTATAATCTCAGGATCGAAGGAACATAAAATAGCTGGAAGAGAGGAAGTATCAGCAAATATTTTAATCATTGATTGAAACTTTTGGGGATTGTTTGATGTAGATCTGATGGCTACCATATCTAGCTTAAGATCATGGCCAATATAGCTAAAATAAAAATATTCAATCTTTTTGAGTCGTTCTTTAAACTCTTCCTCATCCATGCTATCTGTTACATCTAATGCTATTGCTGTTGGATTCACATATCTGAGCTCATGGCGATATAGGACATCTTTCCCGCCTATTTTTACAGTTCTATCTCCTGTACCTATTGAAACCTCTCTTACTTGTGGTTTAAGCATTTTCCAAAGGTTTAGATATGCACTTTTATTCTTTTCAATTAAGAGCGGAGGACACTGATCTAAACGAATTTCTTTATTCACAAGTTTAGTTGCAAAAGCCATACAATTCTCTTCACCACATTCCTTACAATTAGTTCTTGGTAGAAGTTTGTACACATCAATCGGACTTAATTGAGATTTTGACATTCTTGTTTCCTCCACTCAAATTTTCACAGAAACCCAATTAGCAATCCTTTCAGGATCTGCTTTTTTGCCACTGTTAAAGTAGGCAATTATCTCCTTGATTGATTTAACTGCAGCAGGATGCATCATCATGAAGAAATCTACTCCTGTTAAAAGAAGAGTAAGTGCAGTCACAGTCTCCCATATAGGACCACGATATTCCCTCAAACCCCATTTTGGATCCATCTTCATCCAAGCTTCACGAGCAGCCCAAGCATTTGTAGTTCCAGATGCCATCGGATGCTGAAGCTCTTTATCGCCCATCACCCCAGCAAGTCTTGTACGCTCCATTACTGAAAAAGCGTAATCTAAACCATACCCAAGAGCTGCAGTAGTTGTATCGATTATAATATCTTCTTTAGGTAAAAACTCGTATAATTTTCTATTCAACTCTCTCGCTAAAGCCATATCCATGGATGTAAATGCAAGAACTGCGTGACCATGCTTTTTAACGATCTCAGCTAAAGCCTCAATATCCATATCTAAAGTTACAGAGTTAATTAGAAGTCTCTCCCCCTCACCTACCTCAGCAACTTTTTTAAAAACTTTTAAATCTTTATTTGGATCTCCACAGCCACCAACAGCAATAGGCACATCCACGGCTTGTAAAACATCTTCTACAGTTTTAGCAGCTTCTTTTGGACTGGTATCCGACAATAGGGGATCAATACTCGTTAAGTGAAGTTGAACCATCTCAGCTCCAAATTTATCAACGCAACGTTTAGCCCATTCTGCAGGATCATGAAGAACATCTTTGAAGGGTGCTTTCATAACCTTTGCTAATGGAGGAGCTTTATCAAACACGTCAAATGCTATAACAGGAGAATTGATTATTGGACTATCAAAGAGATAGTACGCTGGCGCTTCCTCCCCCCCAAGAACGATTGAATTTCCTCTACTTCCTCCCTCTCCTTTAGTCGCCCCAAGTTTAACTTCAATTATTTTCCCGGGATATTTCCCTTTTGGAATTCTGAATTCAGCGTCTAAAAGTTTAACTGGTTTAGCTTTTTCTAAAATGGGTACTTGCTGGGCAGATGTAAAAATTTGCATGGGTATAGATGGTTGAAAAGAGAGTTCAAGATCGCCGATTTCTAACTCAACATCCTCCAATACTATCTCTGTATATTTACTTAGCAACTCTAAAAGGTTCAAGTTAAGCTTCATATCAGATTTCTTTTCTTCTCTTCGGTTATTCCCCATTTTATGTTTTACACCTTTTTCTTTTCTGATCTAATTATCAGTTTTTTTGCGATTATCTTTGCATTTTTTAAGATAATCGTGAAACCACCGGTGGCTGTAGGTATTCCACTGATCGGTATAGACGTAATTTGTGGTACAGTTAATTTTGCACCTTCTTCAGAAAGAGTTAAAACAGGTTCTTCTTCATCTTGCCATCGCTCAATAATAGGATGCTCTTGACGTTCTAAAAATTCTTTTAACTGATCTAATGTTTCTACATCTTTCTCTGTTGAGATTTTGTTAACAACATCTGCTGGAATATAGTCTTTGACACGCTCTTTGATACTTGACGGCATCCACACAATTCGATTCCATCCACCATCAACTTGGAGAAATTTTGGAGATCTCAAGTATTCTATTGATACGCCATGGAAACCATCTACTTGTCTTCCACCAGCTGCAGAATCAGCCATTGTCGCAAAAGGAAGACCATTGACTGTTCTACCCTTGAAATCACGGTAGACCAACCCTAATCCATCTACTTCAGGTATGTAAAAAGCAAGTCCTTCAAAACATCCACAAGATGTGTGCGGATATCCAAAAGCAGAGTAGAGCCATACACGATCGACCTCCCCTAAAGTCTTCTCCTTCAATGATTCGTTTGCTCCAGCGAATTCACCCTTCCACGAATCTAAACATTCGCCTTTATCGATTTTAAAAAGAGGACCCTTAGGGTCTATTCGAGCTGCTGCTCGTCCATCGAACCAACTTATAGCACCACAATTAGAGTATCTTTGAGGTGTAATAATACAACAGTGTGTTGGAGCAAAAGATTGACATAGAGTGCAACCATAGAAGGCGTCAGCTGCTTCATCTTTCATACCTCGCGCTTTAGCGTCACGGGTCTCATATGTTACTATAGCTTCCTCAAAGGCAGTAGTAACCGCGGAGGGGTTAGTTATGAAAGTTATCTGAATCTTCTGTATGAATGGCATCTCACTTTTATAGAGACGCTCTAAGACTTTTCCAATTAGATTGAATGAGTTCAATCCCTTGTTAAATGATTTTTTGTTAAGTCTAAGATGAATATCGTAGCGTTGGTTAAGATGCATAACACCCTCAATGTAGTTTATGTACTCATGGATTCGTCGTTCAATGACACCTTCAAGTTCTGCTTCAACATCTTTTCCTGCAACTTCAATAAGTATACCAAAAGCGTAACTCTGGCCCGGTTTTAAATCTTTCAAGTCAGAGCCAATGATAATAATTTTACCGTCTTCAATATCTTTTTCATTTCTAACTTTTACAAGTTCAAACTTATATTTCTCACGAGGACCACCTAACTCGACGTATATATCCTTCCATCTTATTCTTTCACCCTCGTAGATAACACCAATGCTTACAGGTATATCTTCAAACATGGACATTTTTTATTCGTCTCCTCATTTATCTATACTAATCTTAAAGGGTTTATACAATTTCTCGATTTTGGACATTATTTTCACGTTCCTTCTAGTGTACTTAATATTTTTTCGAAACTTTCATTCCAATCTTTAACATTAAGGTTTGGAAAAGACCAAGTTGCATGGGGATTATAAAATCTATTAAGACTGATTGTTTTAAGATTGTTTGAAAAATGTTTCAATCCAGACAAGATCACAAACCCCATATAGTATGGAAGCCCCATGAATAATGCAAGATCATATGGGCCCTGTCCATCTAAGCCGACCCAAGATGAATCTTGAAGCCTATTTCCTATTTCCATCGCAGACATCCAATTTGCGTCATGAAAATTCTTCTTGATGAATCCATTTATAGTATGTGCCGTTGCAACCACGGGAATACCTATAGTCTTATTCATACGAATAGCGTAATCAATCATTTCACTATTTCCTGAATCAGTTTCAGTTGCCAAATGTCCAACTATCAAGATGGGGTTTTTAGCTTTCTTTAACATTGCAACTACAACTACAGGTTTTAAAATGAGGAGAGCTTTCTTCGGTCCCGCTATTTCAGCCGTTTGCCAGGGTTCCGCCTTAGCACTCACTCTATTCACCTCTCTTCCTGATGAGTCGGGACAGAAGTGTTGGATCTGGGATTCTCCTTTCCGTCCAACCCTTCTCTTTTAGAATTTTGCGTATATCTGTTTTCATGGTAATAGGTATATCTGCATTATTTCGAATATAGAGGTGTAAATCATCAGGCATAACACCATAGTATCGTTTATGAAGATCAATGTAATGAGACAGTTTTATCGCACGACCAATGGATGTATCATTTGGTCTCATACAAAGTTTTGAGATCAATACTATAGCTTCCTCTTTTGTCTCCGCAGTTGTAAAGAGATGTTCGGGAGTTGGACCAACATAGACTTTATCACCTGTTCTGGCATCATAAACATACCAATCCTCTTCTTTCTCTTTTCTTCCGAGAAGCATACGTCGATACTTAGACCCATGAGGACCAACAATTACAGGTATCCCAAGTCTCCAGAAACCTGCACCTATTGAAGCAGCCTTCTGAGAATAAGCCCCCCACGCTAGTCCTACTGCGCCTACTCTATTAAGAATATAATCAGCAATCTCTTCATAGTTGCCGCGTAAGTTTCTCTTTGCAAAGATATTTGCGATCTTTACAGCAGCACCGGCAATATGAGCATTGGATACACATGAACCAACGTTAATAATGCAACCTGCTTCAAATGCACCTGAATATTTTTCATAAAGAGTTTTTCCCTCTTCATCTTTTACGCTGCCTATTGTCATAGCTGCACATCCTGAAGTAAGTACAATAAATCTACGCTTAGCGAATTCTTCAGCGATCTCAGCAACTTCTGTACCGCTATGAGGATAATTTGAGCAACCCACAATTGCTACAATTCCAGGAATTTCACCGAAGACAATAGGTCTACCAACTTCTCTTATTTCAACATCTGAAATTGCACCACGACCACCCCTTATTTTAAATTTTTCATCCCATAACTTGTTTTGTCCAGCTTTTACCATGAAACTGTGCAGAGGGAAATCGTTAGGACAAGCACTATCACAACGAGCACAACCAACACATTCTTCAAGTATTGCCGCTAAGGGGTTAAGGTCTCCCTTAACTGCTGCTTTTATAGCGTCTGGTATGGGTTGATTGTTTGGACAGGCACGCATACAATCGTTACATTGATTGCATTTTTTTGATGCTTCGATGATTTCATCTTTTTCTGGAATTATCTTATATTTTTGTCTTTTCGGTGTAACAGCAATCACAGTCTCAACTGCAACTTCACCAAGTTTGTCAGGATCCAATATGAGAACTCCTGGAACTTTTGCATTTACTAAATCAGAAATTATATTTTTCATAGGATCTCGAGTTCTATTTTGAAGCCCAATACAGTTTTGTGAACTTGAAGCAATAACAGGGGTTCTTACTTTTGTTGCTTCTATTAATGTATCTGCCCGAATGCATTGTTCGTCCACTACAATTAGATCAGCTAAACCACTTCTAATGTACCGAAGTTGCCAAGATATTGGACCTACAATTTTAGCCATAGAACTGTATCGTGTAATATCGTGTGCAGTGCAACAGATACCTACAACCTCAACTTTACCCATTAATCCTTTGTCATTTAGGTAGTCGATTATTCCAACAGAAGATGGTCCATTATGTCCAATAACTAATATTGTGGGTTTAGATATATCTGCTATACCAAACCC
>JAUWJG010000005.1 GCA_030607815.1 Candidatus Bathyarchaeota archaeon | reverse complement strand
CATCTTTTGCACCTGCTGTTGGTAATCCTATACCTGAAGGATTATCGCCACATCTTTTACTAAACATTCTCCAATCTCTTTGTAACCATAAAATCGTTGGATTCGATTTAGTTGAATTAACTCCTCACTACGATTATGGAATTACTTCAATTCAAGCTGTTCATATTATTTTTAATATCTTATCGTTTCTAGAAAGTACAAAATAATCTACATTCTCTTCACTGAATCTCTAAAAAAAGTTTTATCAACTGTTCATCAAAAAGAAATGAAGCGGATTTACTACTTCGTAATTGTGGTTATATCTTGTACATGGTAGTGCCTGTACTATCAGACAAATAGTATTCAGGGGGTTGTCAATAATTATCAATTCTAAAACGAGATTAAATAATAATTTTTATAACATTATACTAAACTTGTAGTGATGGGCCGGGGGAGATTTGAACTCCCGGCCACACGGTTTCTATATCAATTTATGATCTATCAGCCGTGCGCTCTAACCAAGCTGAGCTACCAGCCCCTCCTAATTTGCTTGTAAAACTCATATTTAAGAGTTCCAGTGTTTCTAAATAATAATACTATCCATTTCCTGTTGATTAGTCTTGATTATAAGAATTTATAGATCTTTTATATCTATGACGGATAAACACTTTGTATGTACTTCTTTTTTCACATAACAATCTGTGTATATTTTTCATTTGGAACTATTCTGGAGAAGAAGCCATTTTTAATAAACTATCTTTAAACGGTGGATAGATTATTCCTTTTTCTGTGATTATCGCAGTTACAAGAGATGGTGGCGTAATGTCAAAAGCCGGGTTAATGGCTTTTACTTTGGCAGGAACTATTCTTTTACCATTAATTTCAGTTACTTCCATCTCATTTCTCATCTCAATTCTGATCTCTTTTAAGTTATGTTTAAAATCGAATGTGGAGAGTGGTGCTACTGCGTAAAATGGTATATGATAATACTTCGCAGCTAAAGAGACGGTATGTGTTCCTATTTTGTTTATCACGGAGCAGTTATTGAGGACTACTATCCTATCTGCTCCGCATAAAAATTTGTCAATCATGCCTTTATAGAAGCAGTATCCTATCGCCCCATCCGGGATTACCTTTACATCAATTCCATCATGCTTAAGTTCCCACGCTGTTAATCTTGCCCCCTGTAAGACGGGTCTTGTCTCTAAGGCTATTACTGAAATCTTCTTACCTTGTTCATGAGCAACCTTAATAACTCCTAAAGCTGTACCATATTCTCCAGCTGTTGCTAACCAACCCGCATTACATATTGTTCCAACTACGTCTCCATCCTCGAGTAAGTTTGCTCCATGCTTGCCCATAGTTTCATTCTTTTGAATATCTTCGTCAGCCATTGTTACTGCTTCTTTAACGACTGCCTCCTTAATATCATCCGTCGTTCCTACAACAGATCTAGCTTTTTTAAGAACTCTCTCGACAGCCCAGAAGAGGTTGACCGCAGTTGGCCTTGTCATTTCTAATTGTTTAGCCATTATTTCTAATTGATTAAATAATTCCTCCTTGTTCTTGGTCTTACTATTATTTGCCGTTAAAGCTAACGCCATCGCGGCCGCTATACCGATGGCTGGAGCCCCTCTAATCTCTAAAACTTTTATAGCTTTAGCTATCCGATTCGGGTTTTTACACTCAATATAATTAAGTTCAGTGGGAAGCTTTAGTTGATCAATGAGAATTACTTTCCCATCCTTCCATTGAATAGTCCTCAAATAAAATATCACCTTTCTAGATAATAACTTCAAAATATTGGATCAAAAACTTAAATTGTCCTAGCTCTTTGAGTCAATACGACTTCTACTGGGAACGTAGCTGTTTGCTTTAATTTTTTCTTCCAGCGATCTCCTATAGCGACTAAAGCATAGATTCCTGCAACTTCTCCCCGTGCTTTATACACCAGATTCATCATTGCACTTTGGGTTTCTCCACTCTTTATTACATCATCAACAATGAGAACACTATCGCCTCTTCGAATAAGCCCTCTCGGTATATAAAGAGATACGACCATTGCTGAACCTTCAGGAATGAACGTTTCTTCAATGAAGGTTCTTACTCCAATCTCCTTCGTCTTCTTTGCTATTATAAGTTCAATCCCTAAATTACTACTTATGAGTGTAGCTAGGGGTATTCCATCAACTGCTGCTGTTAAAATCTTTGTGATTCTTCTACCTGCGAACTTAGTGAATACATATTGAGATGCCCTTTGTAAGAGAAACGGGTCGGATAGGATGGAAGTATTATCAAAATAGCCGTACTTATCAAATTTAATTCTTCTCCTTAGTTCACTCTCTATTCCCACAAGATTTTCAAGAATTCGCCCGATCTTTCTAGCTCTACTTGAACCTGGGAGGACGTGACCCTTTACATATCGACTTAAAACAGTCATTGGCAGTTTAGTTTTTGAAGAAAGTTCTCGATAAGTGTAACTTTTCTTTGCTAATCTAAGCATATCAATTACCATTAACCTAAATTTAAGATCATCGAGATGAGACTCGCTCATTTTTCACATCCCCATTTTTTTACAAATCTATATATATTCAGACCCTATACTAATGCCTTTCTTCAAATATATATGTATATGTATTACCTTTCTCTTATTCTAATCAAGCACTAATGAACTTAGATTTAAAAAGGTCTCTTCTATACTAAACTATGGGCCCGTAGCCTAGTTGGATAGGGCGCAGAAACATTATTCGCGTAAGCCTTCGAAGCCTGATGTCAAGGGTTCGAGTCCCTTCGGGCCCGCCACTTTTATTCTTATAAAATCATCACGTACATTATTAGATCCCTGATCTCACTGTTTATCTTATTTACGTTATTACAAAAAAGAGGTAAATTAATTGTTTGTTAACTAATAAATTACTTTTCTATATAACATTGCGTGAATTTCCCTGAGTAAGATATTATGTTTCAATCCGTAGGATTCAACGAATATTTATCAATTGTTTAATCTTTATAAACGACATGTTAATTCTTATTTTTGTATCTCTTTTTAATAGAATAAAATAATAAATTTATCTTTAATGTAGCCAAAAAGTAAAAATTCTAGAAGATTAACTTGGAATATGTAATATGTGGAGGTTATAAAGAATGCCATTTTGTCCAGAGTGTGGCGGTGAGATGAAGCATGACTCATACGTCAGGAGATATATCTGTAAAAGTTGTGGTTTATCCTTAACATCTCAAGAAATTATGGAACTAAGAGACAAGATGAGACAAGATACAAGAAATGATGATGAGAAGCGTAGAAAGAAAAGAAAAGATTATCTTGACTGGTGGTTCTCTAAGAAGGAATGATCCTTCATGACATGCATCATAGAGATAATCAGTATCGGTAACGAACTTTTAATTGGACAAATAATAAACACGAACGCTCAATGGATAGCGAAATACATATCAAGTCTAGGAGGTATCGTCCGAAGAATAAATACCGTAAGAGATAGTGTTGACGAGATCTCTTCTATATTACGGGATACACTCAAACGAAACCCAACTTTTATTATTACTACTGGCGGTTTAGGTCCAACTTTTGACGATAAAACCTTAAAAGCGATAGCAGTGGCTCTGAACAGTCTCTTAGAGCTTAATGAAGAAGCTCTAGCCATGGTCAAAGCAAGATACTGTAATTACAAGAAAAATATAACAAAGATTATTGAACTTACTCCTGCAAGATTAAAAATGGCTACTCTGCCTAGAGGGGCTACTCCTTTACATAACCCGAAAGGTACAGCACCAGGAGTTATTATACATATTGACTCTTCAACGATCATTGCACTTCCCGGTGTACCTGGAGAAATGAAGGCTATCTTTGAAGAAAGTGTACTTCCTATGATCAGTGATTCCATTGGAAACCTCTTTGTTCATGGAAGATACTTAAAGGTCACAGGAATAGTTGAGTCAGAGATAGCCCCACTCATAGACGCGACGATGCACGACAACCCCGATGTTTATATTAAATCACATCCAAAACTACGCAGTCATTTAGAACTTCACTTCACCGCAACCTCTAAATCCAAAAAAGAAACTGAGAATACCGTTGAAAAATCCATAAAAAACATTTCACAATTAATATATGAACACGGTGGAACAATAGAAGAGTTTTAATCACTTTGAACTTACTACTCGTAACCTTTTTTTATCAAAAAGCATAATAAAAGCCTACATAATTTAGACATTATTAAAAATTGGTGAAACATTGTATGTATGCAACTTTTATAATTGGAACAGCTGGCTCTGGAAAATCTTTTCTAACATCAGCTTTTTCTGACTGGCTAAAATTGAAAGGACAAGACGTTATCTCAGTGAACTTGGATCCAGGCGTTTTAGATTTACCCTACACACCCGATGTAGATATTCGGGAATACGTTTCAATTAATGAAATCGCGAGAAAATATCAACTTGGCCCAAACGGAGCCTTATTAATGGCCACCGATCTCATCGCTACAGAGATCCAGACCATAAAAGATGAGATTGAAGATATCGCCGCTGATTACGTATTAATCGATACCCCCGGACAGATGGAACTATTTGCCTTTAGAGCCAGTGGCCCTTATATTGTAGATGAACTATTAGAGGGATCGAAAGCTTTACTATACCTCTTCGACGCTCCATTCTCTATTAATCCTCTAAACTATGTCTCAAATCTATTTTTAGCTGCAGCTGTACATCTCCGCTTGTTTATTCCTCAGGTCTACGTTCTCTCAAAAACAGATTTAATTCCAGAAAATGAACTTACAACAATTCTTGAGTGGGGAACCATAGATGAATCATTAGAAATAGCGATAGAACGCAACCTATCAGGAACACAACGTCTTTAAAGTCGAGATATGTTCAATCTGATTTCCAATCTCGGCTTGTCCTTTTCATTACTACCTATTTCATCAAAAAGTAAACTAGGATTTATTAATCTTCACGCTCTCCTATTGAGAATCTTCACAGGAGGAGAAGAAATCATTTAACCCCTAATTTTAAGAAGGGACTTTAGCTATATTTAATTAGATGAAAAAAACAAAACTTGGAAAACAAAAAAAAAGGTCTGATGTAAAGACTATTCTTCTTTTCATCATAATAAGACGTGAAGGTCCAGTTGGAAGATATCGCTTAAAAGAAATGTTAGACTTATCTCACCGAGAAGGATTAGTTAGGCTAATGTTAACTGACCTCAAACATGAAGGCTATCTCAAAACAAGTAAATCTGGTAGTGAATTAACTGTAATTGGGCACTCATACATAGAAAACCTCTTCGAAAAAAATGATATATTAACCATCAAGGAGCTAAATTTACAGCCTTTTGGAATAGATGCCAACAGCTTTATCATTCACCTTCAGAATCATCCAATCCCAAAGCCTGTTGTAGAATTACGAGATATAGCTGTGAAAGCTGGAGCATCAGGCGCTATCATATTACTATTCAAGAAAAAGAGGTTAATAGTTCCAACCGTATATTCTGATTTATCCCTTGATCATCCTGAACTCGCAAATACTTTACTCGATAATTTCGACTTATCTGAGGAAGACACTCTAATAATTAGTTTCTCGAAAAATAAATGGAGAGCCCTTGAGGGTTGTCTAGCAATTACATTATTCTTATCCAAATTGAGGATAAATAAAATTAAAAATTGAATAAACCAAAACATGGAAGGTAAAGGCCATTAATAACGAAATAAATACTTTATTAAAAGAAATAAAGAACCTAGAAACAGAAGCCATTTCTATACAAGATCAAAGAGATGCTCTTAATAAAACCTTGAACAGATGGTGCGATGATAGAGATGCTCTTAACTTAATTATTCGAGAGAAATGGACTACTATAAACCTCCTAAAGAATAAACGTGATGAAATAAATCAATCTGTTAAAAACTTAAAAGAAGATGAATCATTAATTCTTATTCAACTTAATGCAAAAAATAATAGATATATAGATTTAACAAAAAAATCAACCCCCCTCTCAAATATGCCTCGACAGAATAAGATCGAACTTGATAAACAAATAAAGGATTTAGACTGGAAAATTCAGACAAATCCCCTCTCACGTATAGAAGAAGAAGAGATTATATCTCAAATAAGACATCTCGAAAAACAATTATTAATCAACAGAAAAGAATTACACCTAAAGAAACAAAAAGATGAATTATTTTCAACAATAAAGGAGTTGTCAATACATCGTGATACTGTACTTAGACAGAAAATTGATTGCGTAAAGAAGAGCCAAGAATACCATACTAAAATGTTTGAACAAATAAAGCAGGTTGACAAAATAAAAGCAGAGGCTGATTTAGCACATAAAAATTACATCAAATTTAATAATGAAGTAAACGAAATTCACAATCATTATTTAGAAGTAACCAATCAGATAAAAAATATTACGTATAAAATTAGAAAAATTAAAAAAGAAACTAAGAGGAAGAATTTAGATCTAATGATTGAAGAACAGAGCAAGAAAGCATATGAAAAACTGAAGCAGAGAAAGAAATTAACACTTAATGAATATATCCTTCTGAGAAAAAAGGGTTTGGCTTAAATTAAACCTCTTCACTAATACCTAATAAAAATTAAGTAATACTGGGGATCTTATGTCCAAGGAAAAGGGCAAGATACTCATCTTATGTGTCGATCGTGATAATGACATTGGGTTAAAGGCAAAGATTAAAACTCCAATTATCGGTCGAGACATTAATTTTGAAGCTGCCTCAAAACTGATTCTTCATGATCCTGAAGAAAGTGATGCAAACGCAATGTTTGCCGCTGTGAAAGTTTATGATGAACTTTCAAAGGAGAATTTAGATGATGAATATGAGGTCGCCACAATAGCTGGCTTTGAATTAGGTGGCATAAAAGCGGATAGACTAATTCGAGATCAATTGATTGGTGTATTAGAAAAATTCCATGCAAATAATGTCATTCTTGTCACTGACGGTTTTGGAGATGCAGAGCTTATACCAATCATTCAATCCAGGATTCCAATATTATCTATTAAAAGAGTAGTTGTGAAACACAGCGAAGCTATCGAAGAAAATTGGGCACTTTTCTCCCGCTATCTTAGAAAGTTAATAGAAGATCCTTATTATTCTCGTTGGTTTCTTGGAGTTCCTGGTGTATTACTCATTGCATTAGCAGTATTATGGTTCCTTAATACAGAGTACATGAACATTTTTCTCTTCGTTTTTTTCGGTTCACTTTTTATCATTAGAGGATTCCGAATCGACCAAAAAATTCAAGCACTAATCTTCCCTAGTCCACCAAACTTAGTGCGATTATTCACTACAATAACGTCCCTTATTGTATTTGGTATTGGTATCTACCAAACTTATTCAGGTTTAATAAACATCCTTGGCGACCCTTATTACTGGTATTTGAGGATACCTTCTGTCATTGGTTATGGAATAAGATTTATTGTAGATCTAGTACTAGTCGCATTTCTCATTTTTCTGATAGGCTTAACAGTCTTCTTGTACTTTATGCGGGATCATAGGATTTTATGGATCGCTGTTGGAGTCGTTGCAACTCTCTGGATGCGAGAGATAGCTCTTCAAGCATCAGACATCTTAATTCTTCCACCTCCAATACCTAGCTCTCTAATACAAAGCCTAATTCTTGTGGTTGGTTTAGGGATATCTGCAACGATTATAACCTTTTATCTATCAATTAAATCAGGAAGAAAATTTGATTATTACTTCAAAGAACGTGTTGTAAAATGAGAACAGCTGTCATCGCAATTATCACAGGAACTGGAACAAAAACATTCATCCCTGGGGGGACTAAGTTCCGTATTGGAACTCCGTATGGTCCATCGGCTATTATCACCCTTGGAAGAATCGGCAATAAAAATGTTGCATTATTACCGAGACATGGTGAACAACATGAGGTTCCTCCTCACAAAATTAATTATCGAGCAAATATTTGGGCACTTCATACGTTAAATGTTGAACGAATCCTTGCCACAAACGCAGTCGGAGCTATAAACTTGAAATATCAACCAAGCGACTTTATTATTCCAATCGACTTCATCGATTTTACTAAGTGTAGACCCCTTACTTTTTATGATGATGCTCCAGTTACACATGTTGATGTTTCTAACTTATACTGCCCTGAATTGAGAGAATATCTATTTAAATCTGCTAAAAAGAGGATAAATCGAACCTGGAATGATGCAGTATATCTCTGTACGGAAGGTCCTCGATACGAATCACCTGCTGAAATTAAAATGTATAGAAGTTTTGGTTGCGATGTTGTTGGAATGACCGGTTTACCTGAAGCTATATTAGCCCATGAACTTAATATGTGCTATTCCACATTATGTTTTGTTTCAAATATGGCTGCGGGTATTCAAGAACGAGTATCAACTAAGGAAGTAGCAAAAGAAGGACAAATGATTAAAAATATGATTAAAGAGATCTTAGTTGAAACGGTTACAAATATTTCGAGAAAACGAAATTGTATATGTTCCCACACACTGGAAGGCGCTAGAGTTTGAATTTTCAAAGATTGTTCTATGATTTTACTCGAACAATTACGTTTAACTCAATAGTTTATAAAATATATGAAAAGATATTATGGAATCAGATTAAAGATGGCAATAAACCAAAACATTTAGGTGTTATTTTAGATGGCAATCGGAGATGGGGTTCAGAGCGTTCCATTTCTCTCCACTCTGCTCATCAATTTGGAGCTGATAAAGTTGAAGATCTCTTAGACTGGTGTTTAGACATCGATATTAAAACTATTACAATCTACTCTTTCTCAACTGAAAACTTTCATAGATCGCCCCAAGAAGTGGATAATTTAATTTCCCTTTTCAATGAACGGTTAGATAAGCTGTTATGTGATGAGCGAATTCATAGAAATAAGGTTCAAATTAGAGCAATTGGAAGGCTTAACCTACTTCCCGATTCTACTCAAAAACTAATTAAAAAAGTTGAAGAAGCAACTAAAGATTATAATAATCATTACCTAAATATAGCTCTAGCATATGGTGGAAGAGCTGAGATAATTGATGCTATAAAGAAAATAGTACAAGAAGTGGAGACTGGAAACTTAAGTATAGATCATATAGATGAGGATATAGTAGAGAACCATTTATACACAGCTCATCTACCCCAATCAGAACCTGACTTAATTATCCGAACTTCGGGTGAGGAGAGATTAAGTGGGTTTCTTCTATGGCAAGGAGCATACAGCGAATTATTCTTTATCGATGTTTATTGGCCTGATTTTAGGAGAATTGATCTTTGGAGAGCTGTAAGAACCTATCAACAACGGGAAAGACGACACGGTTTATAATTTTAAAGATAATATGCTGCTTGCGTTAATCGTTCTCCATAGTTTTCATGTACAAGTACAAGGTCTTCAATTCTAACTCCTCCAAAACCTACAATATACATTCCTGGTTCTACAGTCACAATATTTCCTTTTTTTAATACATCCTCACTACTTGAAGAGAGTGTGGGCGGTTCATGAATATCTAATCCTACTCCATGTCCCAATCCATGAAGAAATTCTTTACCGTATCCTTCACTCTTTAAAACGTCTCTTGCACTTGCATCAACTTCGTACGCATTAATATTTTCATGAATACATTCTAAGGCTTTCTTGTGAGCTCTTGAAACAATCTCTAACATTTTCTTCTGTTTTCGAGTTGGAGTACCCACAACTACTGTTCTCGTGATATCCGACCGATATCCTGATGAAACAGCACCCAGATCCAAAATTACGAATTCTCCTTTATTGATCACTCTGTTTGAGCATACTCCATGAGGATACGCTGACCTAGGTCCAGAGGCAATTATTGTATCAAACGCTATACCTTCAGAACCATGAAGCCGCATAGCATACTCTGCCTCAGCGGCTATTTCGTACTCTTTTACACCTGCTTTTATCGCTTGAATTCCAGCTTCAATTCCAATGTCTGCTAATTCTGATGCTTTTCTGAGAAATGATATTTCCTGCGAATCCTTTACTCTTCGAAGGTTCCATATCCGCTTTTGATTCAGTGTAATTTTAACATCTTTAAACTTCTTGATTAATCCCATATACATGGATGTAGATAATGTATCAAATTCAATATTTTTTAAATTATTTAACTTTATTTTTTGAACAATTTTATCAATAATTTTATCTTTAGTAGAGATTACATTTACAAGACAATTTAACGCATTATCTTTTGCTGCTGTATAACTTAAGGGTGGTACTAAGAGAGTTGGTTCTCCATCTAAAGGTATAATTAGACTTAATGTCGCATCAGAAATATCCATAAACCCTGTGAAATAAAAAACATTGTTAATATTTGAAATTAAGTATCCATCGACATTACTCTTTAACATCTCACGCTTTAATAACTCTATTCGCATAAGAATTCCTTTAATTTTTGAATCTACTTATCTTCAGGTAGCTAACTTATCGCTATTTATAAATTGTTATATCTACAATATTCAAGCATCATGTAATTATTTCTCAATAGACTTCCTACTTTTTCTGAGTTCTCCGAAGCTATAAAAAGCGTTTACATTTAAGTATTGTAAGCTCCTATAAAATCATTCAACTAAAGATCTGAAAATTTAGTATAAAAGGTAAGAATAAAGTTTAACATAATGTATATACTTGATTATCATATTGTTGATAAACCAACACGTTATTGAAATAATGAGAATATATTTAACTAAAAGGTAGAACTGTTGAATAAAATATCCTTTAAACTCTTTATTTTTTATCATTGTACAGTGACCATTGATGTTTATTAAACAAATTGAAATGCGAGGGTTCAAATCCTTCGGTACAAATAAAATCCTTATTAAACTCGATAAAGGACTCACTGTTTTTTCTGGTCCAAATGGAAGTGGTAAAAGTAATATTTTTGATGCTATCCGTTTTGTTTTAGGAGATTTAAGTGCACGTTCTTTAAGAGCAGCTAAAATGGCGGAAGTCATCTTTGATGGTGTTCCAAACGTCAGTACTGCATCAAAAATGGCCTATGTTAAGATTTGGTTTGATAATAGCAATCGACGATTACCAATCGACCGAAATACTGTGACTATTTCTAGAAAAGTTATGCGGACGGGTATAAGTGAATACTTCCTAAATAGGAAACGAATCTCTCGAAGTCAATTGATAAATATTCTAAGTATTGCAGACCTTTCTGCTTCAGGTTATAATATGATTGTTCAAGGCACTATAACTCGCTTGGCTGATGTAACCCCGGAAGAGAGAAGAAAAGTCATAGAGAAGTTAGTAGGACTTTCAGAATACGATTTAAAGAAGACTGAAGCAAGAGTTCAACTTCGAACGGCTGATACAAATCTTCGAATTGCCTCTGTTCGAATAGGAGACGTAGAAAGTCGATTGGAGAGACTTGAGGAGGAAAGAAATGAAGCTCTTCGATACAATTTTATTGAAAAAGAGATAAAAAAACGTCAAGCCTTTATCACTGTAGACCAGATTTCTAAACTTGAAAATGAAAAAACCATACTTAAAGTAGATTTAAATCATAAAACTTTAGAAATAGACTTATTAAAGAAACAAGGTCATCAAACGCAAAATAATATCGAAACTATAGGATTAGCTAGAAGAAAACTCGATGATGAAATTTCCGATAAAAGTGGAATGGCGCTTGTTGTGGTCCAAAAAGTAATAGGCGACTTAATGGCTAAGATTGCCAGTTTCAAAATGGAGATAAAACTTGGGAAAACTAGTTTAAAGCGTCTAAGAAAAATAAAAGATGATAGATCGAAATATTCTGTTTCTTTAAATAAAAAACTCGAAGAAACAGAGCGAACTCTAGTAACTCTAAGAACTAATAGAAAAACTTTAAAGTTAATTTTAAAAGAGAAAACATCGAATTCGATTTTTTCCTCTAAAAAATTAGCAAATACTAAGCATAATTTAGAAGATAATTCCAAGAAACTTAGGACCATAGACTCTGGGTTAGATAAACTTCGTAGAACAATATTTACTTCAACCATAAACTTGAAAAGTATCTCTGTTAGACAAAAAATTATTTCTGAAACTCTTCAAAATCTTAAAAAAAGAAGAAAAAATTTTGAGTTGACACAAAATAATTTACAACAAAACTTAAAAGAACTTCAAAAACTTCTAAAAGAAGAAAGTGAAAACATATCAGATCTTTCCGATCTAGTAAATAAAAATCTCTCAAAAAAAGCGAACATAAGTACTAAACTGAATCAAGCTGAAAAGACACTAATGGTAGCAAGAAAAGCCATGATCGAATTTTACGCTCAAAAAAATCTTGTTTCTGTCTTATCCTCTGAAGCTTCAGCATTAAAAAGAATTGAGGAGCTGGGAGAGAATGGAACAATCTCAGGTATCTTGGGTAGAATAGAGAACCTAATAACTGTGAATTCAAAATATGAAAGAGCTATTGACGCTGCATCAGCTGGTTGGCTGAAAGCAATAATAGTGGAAGATGTCAATACTGTACTTAAATGCGTGGAAAGTCTTAGAAAAATGCGGATAGGGATGATTAAACTCATTCCACTAAAAGCAATTAAGGAAATAACCAGCGTTTCTCCCCCCAAAATTGAAGGTGTAATCAGTTCAGCTTCAAACCTTATTAAATGTAATAAGAAATACAAATCAGCCATAAACTTCATCTTTGGAGATACCATAGTAACGCGTGAAGAACAATCTGCTTTCCTTATCTCTAGGGCTGGTTACAGAACCGTAGATTTGAAAGGAAATTTATACGAAACAGGCGGTGGAATAATAAGTGGATACTATCGTGATCCGATAGATTTATCTACCCTTCTTCCAAGCAACATGGCAATCCGTAATTTATCTGATAGTGTAAAAAGTCTAGAAACCACTCTTACTAATAGAAGAGACTACATTGATATTATTACTAATAATATATCACTAATGAATGATGGAAAAACTCGACGTTCAGAGATCATCAATGTTCTAAAGAGAGATTTACAGATCATCCAACAAAACATTCAGAGAGTTAAGCAGAATAAATCTATAATCAATAAAAAAATGAAAACCCTTAACATGAATTTTAATAAAGAGAATGAACACCGATTTAAACTTCAATTTCAAAAAAATCAATATAGGCATAGATACAAAGAATTGATGATCACAAAAAAAACGTTAGAACCTAAGCTCATAACCTCGACTATAACAGAATATGAAATTCATCAAAAAGAGTTAAATAAAGAAATAAATAGGGTCACAGGACAACTCATCAAGATTAATAGTGAAATTTCTTCTATAGAAAATAGCTTAAAAACCATTCTTAAACCTGAAAACAATAATATCACAATAGACATTAGCACTCTAACCAAGCAAATATCAACTCTTGAAGAGAAGATAAATAACGCTCAACTGATTCTTGACGAGAGCTCTGAACAACTATCTGCGCTCAAAACTTCTAAGGAAACTCTTTCCATATCTTTATCCTCAACTAAAGATCAACGGAGAAAGTTTGAAACACAGCTCACTAAATTCAATGAACAACTAAGATCAATTAATAAAAAAAATAACGCATTAACTATTAAAATCCATGGATTGGAACTTGAAATACAAAACAAAGAATTCCAAATAGAACATTTTGTTGAAGAATTACATAATTCTAGTTTCGAAAATTTACTCCATATATCCCGTAAAAAAATGAAAGAAGTTTACGTTACTCTTGACTTAATGAATTTTGAACTTGAAAGAATAGGATCAGTTAATCAACTTGCTTTGACTCAATACAACAAACAACAAGTAAAATATAAACAACTTTCTCTTAACCGAAATCAGCTTGAGAAAGAAAGAAAATCAATTGTTGACTTTATGCAAGATATTGAGCGACAGAAAAAAGAAACCTTCATAACAGCTTTTAATAATATTAACGAAGCTTTTACAACGTATTTCTTTAAACTAACAGAAGGCGGAGAAGGATACCTTAATCTTCAGAAACCTGAGAATCCTTTTTCAGGTGGTATAGACATATTTGTGCGATTTCCAGGAAAGGCCATTAGGTTGATATCTGGAACCAGTGGTGGAGAAAAATCTGTAGCTGCTATTATTTTCATCTTCGCTATTCAAAAATTATTCCCTGCACCATTCTACGTTTTCGACGAAATAGATGCACACTTAGACTCATATAATTCCGAAAAGTTGGCAGACTTGTTAAAAGAACAATCGATTAACTCACAATTCATTTGTATAACATTAAGAGACGTCTTCATGGATAGAGCTGACAAGCTCTATGGTGTCTATCTTCAAAATGGAATATCGCGCGTAATCTCACCTAGACTTATGGAGGTTTCCCCATAAATGTCTAAAACAAATACGAATGTTATATCTAAAAAACCCTTTTGGCTTAGACCACCATGGATTGTCCTATTTGATCTGGTAAAATTACATCAGATAAAACCGTGGAATATCGACTTATCTTTCCTTTTATCCACTCTTTTAGGGGAGATGAAAAAGAAAGGATCCATAAATTTCACAGTATCCGGAATCGCTCTTCTTTCATCAGCAACACTTTTTAGAATGAAATCTGAACTTGTATTAAAACTACAAGAGCCACCTTCACTTCCTCAAGAAAAAATACCAATGGATTTTTTTCCACCTCCATTAAGACTACCCTATAGATTTGATTATACATCCACAACAATTGATCACCTCATTAAAGTTCTTGAAGAATCACTCATAACAGAAACTTCCATTGAAACACGACCTAAACAGATACCTATCACACCCGCCCTTCCTATACTTAAAGAACTTGATCAGTTCATGATAGATATCGAAAATAAAATTGAAGAAATGTACCAAAGAATTTCCAAACTTTTGAAAGAAACAAATATCATTTCCTTATCTAAACTTACGAAAGGATTCAATAGACTTGAATGCATTAGATTATTTTCATTAATACTCTTCATTGCTTGCAGAGATCAAATACGACTCTGGCAAGAAGAAGATCTTGGTGAAATTTTTATTAGTTTCCCTTAAAGAGAGGCACAACATTTGACTTCAAAACAGAGTATAACAAAAGTTTATTCAAAACAAAAATGTGCAGATGAATTGGCTAAGTTAGAAGCTGCATTATATGTAGCTGGGAGGCCACTAAATATTAAAACTCTAGGTTCCATCATAAGAACCAGGTCTAAGAAAAAAGTCAGAGTTCTTGTTGATATATTACTCACCAATTATCAAGAGAGAAATGGTGCTTTAGAATTAATTGAACTAAAAGGGGAAAGATTCGTTCTTCAACTTAAATCACAATATGTTCCTCATGTGAAGCGCCTTGCGATACGTCCACTGTTATCGAAAGGTCCTCTAAAAACCTTATCTTATATTGCATATCGTCAACCTGTAATGAAGACAAAAGTCATTTCAGTTCGTGGTTCACATGCTTACCGTCATCTAAAAGAATTAAAAACTTTGAATTTAATTACCACTGAAACTTTTGGTCGTACAAAAATTATCAAAACAACAGATGCTTTTGCCGATTATTTTAATTTGAGTCATGATCTTCGTTCGTTGAAACGCCAATTAAAATCTATTTTCAATGTTCACGATAAATTAGATGAAAATTTAAAAAATTAAAAATAAAACTAAATATGTCCCTCCAGCTTTTATTCACCTAATTTCTTATAGTATCTATTACTATAATTGGATGATTATCTAAAACAAAAATTTTTTCATATAATTTAATCTATAGCTTTATAGATTTGAATACAAAGTGTCAATTTAAATCGCGGTGAAACAAACTGAACCTAATTAAACACGAAAACAATGAAAACGTACAATCCATTCAATCAATATTCAACATTATTACTCACTGTAAGATTTATGATCTGGAGCAAGAACGATTTAATGGCATGCCAACACATCCTTCTCACAAACCGGGATACTTCTACGCGCTGTATAGGCAACATCGAAGTACCTATAATCCACAGGAACATGGTCTACGTAGTAGTGCTTCAGGAATGCTTGTCACTATGGAACATGCTGGTACACATATAGATGCACTCTGCCACCAAGCTTTTGATATGAAATTATATAACAACATTCTCGTAAATAATGCGGTCGAGACCCCTTTTGGATTTAAGAAACTAAGTGTTGAGAAAATACAGCCAATTATCACTAGAGGTGTTCTCCTTGATGTAGCAAAGTTCAAGGGCTTAGATTATCTTTCAGAAAACTATGAAATCACAAGTCAAGATCTTGAAAACTGCGCAGAGCTTGAAAAAATTAATGTAAATCGTGGTGATGTTGTTTTAGTGAGAACTGGATACGGTAACTTCTGGAATGATAAGGATAAATACATGAAAGCAGCCGGTGTCTCTCTTGAAGCAAGTAAGTGGTTAGCTGATAAAAAAGTATTTGCTGTTGGTGCAGATAATAGTGCCTGGGAAATTCTTTATGCTCGAGACCAAGAATCTGGTACTACATTACCATCTCATGCTTTTCTCATCGTAGAAAAAGGTATCCATATTATGGAACATCTTAATGTTGAAAAGTTGGCTACAGATAAACAATACTCTTTCATTTTTATATGTCTTCCACTTAAACTAAGAGGTGCTACTGGCTCTCCAATAAGACCCATTGCAATTGCTATAAAGTAATTAATGGGCTATTAAGACTCTGATAATTACATTCTTTATATTCATATTTTTTTAAACCAACGATTTTTCAAATAATCTATTAGAAACTCTAGATTATTTACTGCAATAGTTTTTTAAGATGAAATATTTTTCGGAAGTAACTCATAAAAAATAAATTACTGATCAGCTTTAATAGAAAATAATAAAAACATAAGTTTAGGTTTTTATTAAAAGGGGGAGGTTGGACAAGTTATCTAATCCATATATTCCAAATGATACTGACGAAATTAAACAGAAATTGTTAGAAGGCATTGGCATTCGTTCAGTTGAAGAAGTTTTTGTAGATATTCCTAAAAACGTTCCACTGATGAAAAACTTTTCACTGTCCAAGGAAAAATCTGAAGTTGAAGTTAGAAGAGAAGTTGAACGCATTCTCAGTAAGAACATTACAACTAAAGACTATCTATCTTTTTTAGGTGGAGGAGTTTGGAATCACTATGTTCCTTCTGTCGTGGATGCTCTTGCTACTAGAAGCGAGTTTCTCACAAGCTATACTCCCTATCAACCCGAAATTAGCCAAGGTATACTTCAGTCTTTATTTGAATACCAGAGTATGATAGCTGAACTCATAGAGATTGACGTTGTAAATAGTTCCATGTACGACTGGGCTTCATCCCTTGGAGAAGCAGCTAGGATGGCTACCCGCGTTACTCATCGAAGTGAAATATTTGTTCCACACTTTATTAGTCCAAATCGGTTGATTACTCTTAAATCCTATACGAATCCCTTAGGAATAAGAGTTAGAGAACTCAATCAACCATTACATAATGGACAAATCAATCTTGAAGACCTTAAGGAAAAAGTTTCCTCAAAAACTGCTGCAATATACATTGAAAACCCATCATATCTCGGGTTCCTTATTCATAATTTGAAAGATTTATCCGAGATCGCTCACGAGTGTGGAAGCCTATTCATTGTTGGTGTGGACCCGATATCCCTCGGTATTCTTAAACCTCCAGGAAAATATGGTGCTGATATAGTGATTGGGGAGGGACAACCTCTTGGAAACTATATGAATTATGGAGGACCATTATTAGGTATTTTCGCATGTAGAAATAGCCCTCAATTGATTCGTCAGCTTCCTGGACGAATAGTTGGAATGACAACTACACATGATGGAACGGAGCGGGGATATTGTATGGTTCTACAAACACGTGAGCAACATATCCGTCGAGAGAAGGCAACCTCAAATATTTGTTCAAATCACGCGTTATGTGCGGTCAGAGCTGCAATTTACATGGCATTGCTGGGTCGTGAAGGATTCAGGAAACTTGGTGAATATTTATTAGCCATAACTCAATATGCTAAGAAGCGCCTTTCGATGATTGATGGTTTAGAGATTTCTCTTCTTGACAATTGCCATTTCAAAGATTTTACATTAAATTTTAATGGTGTAAAAAAACGAGGTATCAAAATTAATAATGAATTATTAAAGCATGGAATTATGGGTGGAAAATCTCTCGAAAAGGATTTTCCTGAACTTGGGAATACTTTTCTGTATTCTGTCACTGAAATGCATACACGGACCGATATAGAGGTCTTAGTTACAAGTTTAAAGAATATTATGGAGGATTTGATTTGAAACGTTTTCAACAGGCAAAGTGGTATGAACCTTTAATCTTTGAAATTGGCTATAAAAATAGACGTGGCTTTAGTGTTCCATTCTTGGATAAGACCTTAAAGTTAGAATTAGATTTGAAGAAATTGATTCCAAAAGAACTCTTACGGAGAAATCCTCCTAATTTACCTGAAATTTCAGAAGGTGGAGTAGTGCGTCACTATACCCGCTTGTCTCAACTCAATTTTGGTGTTGATAACGGCTTTTATCCCTTAGGAAGATGTACGATGAAATATAATCCAAAAATTAATGAAGCTGTAATAAATTCTAGCAAAGTCCATATGATCCATCCGCAACAAGAAGAAAGTACAGTTCAGGGTGCTCTAGAGATCATGTATAAATTATCCGAATGGTTTTCAGAACTAACAGGAATGCACCGTTTTACTCTTCAACCTTCTGCAGGAGCTCATGGAGAATTCGTCGGCACTCTCATTATGCGGGCTTTTCATAAAGAGCATGGGCAACTCGGTACAAGACAGGAGATCATTATACCCGACTCTGCTCATGGAACTAACTTTACAAGCGCTACGATGTCAGGATTTAAAGTTGTCGTAGTTCCGAGTAATGAAAAGGGATGTGTAAATTTGGAAGCTTTGAAAAGTGTTGTTTCTGACAGAACTTGTGGTCTTATGTTGACAAATCCTAATACCCTTGGTCTTTTTGAAGAGAATATTCTGGAAATCTCACAGATCATTCACGATGTTGGTGGTCTTCTTTATTATGATGGCGCCAACCTAAATGCAATTATAGGTAAAGTTAAACCCGGAGATATGGGGTTCGATATTGTACACCTCAATCTTCATAAGACTTTTTCAACACCACATGGCGGTGGTGGACCAGGTGCTGGTCCTGTTGGTGTTGTTGAGGCGTTAGATTCATTCTTGCCCATTCCGAGAGTGGAGGTTGATGGAAAACGCTTCTACTTAGACTATGACCATCCTCAAAGCATAGGCAGTGTCGGAGGATTCTACGGAAATTTCGAGATTATAGTGAGAGCTTTCACATATATTCTCTCGATGGGACTTAGTGGATTGAAGAAAATCGCAGAATTCAGTGTCTTAAATGCAAATTACTTAGCTCATAAAATCACAGAGATTAAAGGATTCAATCTT
>JAUWJG010000074.1 GCA_030607815.1 Candidatus Bathyarchaeota archaeon | reverse complement strand
GATTAAAGAAATGTTTTTTTGTAGATGACGAAGAATGAAAGATGTTGAGATTCCAGCTGCAATTGAGATAAGTAGATGTTTAGGTTTAAGCTGTGCTTTAATGTCATCTAACACCGTTTTCATATCTCGAGGTTTAACCGCTATGACAACTATGTCACTATTATTTATAAGATCATCAGTTTCGGGGTAACAAGTAACTGAATACTTCGCAGATATGTACTCTTTGCGTTCAAGATTAATATCGCTAACCCCAACCTTTGAAGGGTCTGTTAATTTTGATCTTATTAAACCTGAGATCAAAGCTTCTCCCATTTTTCCTATTCCGATAATTCCTATTCTTTTATCAAACTCCATAATTTATCACCGAATTAATTCTTAATGAATTATTCTTTTCTCTTCCACATGGTTATATTTCATTATTTAACTTAAACATCTATATTCAACAATAAATAACATAGATAGGAAGTAGTGAAGTTTTTTCTAGAAATTTCTCTAATGTTTTAATCAAATCCTAAAGATATACATCGCAAGAGAACATCAATATATCAAAAGTAGTAAGTTGTACCAGTGTTTTTTTACTGAATTAACACGAAAAATAGGGTAACGCAGTCACTATATAGCTTCTTAAATTTTAAAAAAAAGTCATATAAATCAATGATAGAAGGGACAATACTGTAATTTTTGAAGAAGGAGAGAATCTAGAAAAGATTCAGAAAACTAAAATTTATTGATGTTTAATTCATCTAACACTCTGTAAACATCGTCTTGTTTAGGGGGAATAATCTCTGTTGATGTTTCATCAGCTTTAATCAACTTTCGACCATTTTCTAAACTAGTAATTTCTCCTATAACAGAAGCCATAATTCCCTCCTTTTGTAAAGAAGATTTGACAGCATTAACTTTATTCGATTTCAGTACAATGAGCAATGCGCCAGACCCCATTATTTTTAGAGGATCTATTTTGAGAATGTTACAGATTGTTTTAGTTTCATACGATATAGGTATTTTCTCGTCGTATACAGTAACTCCTACGTTGGATGCTTCAGCTAATTCCCATAAACCGTTGAGTACTCCCCCCTCAGTCGGATCATGCATAGCATGAATTCCGCCCACTTCAACAGCAAGCATAGCTTCTCTCACAATACTAATTTCGTTAATTAAACCTTGAGCTTTTTTTAAAGATGTTGGGGTAAGTTTATTCTCCAGAATATTAGCTAAATCGGTTGCAAGAATCGCGGTTCCTTCTATCCCTGCATATTTTGTTAAAATTATTTTATCTCCAGGTCTTGCACCACTAGAAGTTACATATGCATCTTTAGCTGCTTCACCAACCATGAAACCGGTAATGATAGGATGATTAAGTCCTGGTGTGACCTCTGAGTGCCCACCTATAACACTTATATTCAATTCATGTGCAGCTTGATCAATTTGACGCATAATTATTCCAAGCAATTCTTCATTAGCCTGCGCAGGTAAGAGAATTGAATTCAAAAACCATAAAGGTTTAGCTCCACAAGTAGCAACATCATTAGCATTAATATGAACAGAAAGCCAACCAATGTTTTGAATAGCAGCAGTAATAGGGTCCGTTGCGAGAACAAGAACTTTATCACCCATTTCAATTATTGCTGCATCTTCCCCAATAGCAGGTCCCGTAAGCAGTCTAGCATTAGGAACACCTAAATGGCCCAAAACGGTTTTCCGTAAACTTTGAAATGGAACTTTACCGATTGGAAGAGACCTGCGTGTACTCAATTTATGACACCAAGTATTTGTTCATTTTTGCATTTTACATAATAATTTACTTAGATTTATAGACGACGTCTAATTGGATAATATTCCAATAGTGTTATGATATATGAACATTTAAAATAATAATCGTAAAGAGTCAAATCTAATAAGTCACAAGGCATAACTAGAAAAAAGAGCCAGATTAAGTTAACTAACAATATAAAGATGAATACTACTAACCAACCAGACGATTAGTAATATCTCAGCCATTTATTCTGTATTGAATCCAGTTGAGTCTACGCAGTTAAGTTTTCTAGTCTAAATTGTATAATTTCTTTGCGTTTCCTCCAAGGAAATTCTCCATATTTATATCTGTTAAATCTGCGGCTCGAGCTTTCTCTAATTCCCAAGATGGATGTCCACATGGTAAATCATCACCGTACATAACTTTATCCTTTCCAACTCGGTTAATAGCCTCCTTTATTTTAGTATGCATCGGCATTCCACTGGTCTCAAGATAGATATTTTTGTTGCGTTCTGCTATAGAGATAGCGGCATTAATGTAAACGATGTGACCATGCCCCATATGTACAAGAACTAGTTTTACATTCGGAAATTTTCTAGCAAGGGGTTCTAAACTACATGGAAGGCTGAAAGGGGGATGTCCACAATGAAGTTGAATTGGGACCCCAAACTCTTCAGCTATTTCTGCTATAGGATAAACTATAGGAGAATCCGGGGTATAACCATCAAAAAGTGGGTGTAATTTTATTCCAATAAAATTTTCTTTTTTGAGAAATGTTCGAAGTACATTTTTACTACTTTGATCCTTTGGGTTTACCCAGACGTTAGCGAAGAGATTATTGGATCCGCTTACAATTTTAGCAATCATAGCATTATTCTGATTCATGATAATACATTTTGAGTAGTTGTATTTACGCATAAGTTTTCTAAGCTCTTGTACATTCAGACTAACACCAAAATCGCTTGTTAAGCGACTTATATGTGCATGAGCATTAATTATCTCATATCTATCCCACCAATTCAAGTGTATACCCACTCTCCTAATTATTTGACTTTAACCTAGTTCTCTCTTTTATTGAGCTTCTATAAGTCATTACTCGTGGATACGCCCGCATGACAGCAAGAGTTATAATCGGAGTGACAATGTATGTGACTAATCCTGGTCCTGGTGTAAAAAATCTGATCAACCAGGTTACCATAGCTCCTTGGCCTAGCAAAAGAGAATAAACTGGAGCATACGCTAATAAGTTAACTACGGCACCAGCAATAACAGCCAGAACAATTTTAACGATGTTTGAATTATTGATCGATTTAATGTTACGGGAGACAAGTCCACAGGCTAATCCACTTGCAAGTTTAGCGAACGGTGTGAAAGGTGCCCAGACAGGTGCAAGAAGAAGATCAACAATCAGTCCTCCAATCCCACCTGCAAGACCTCCAATTAAACCTCCAAAGAGGATGGAAGCAGTCCACATTACTGTATTCCCAAAATGAGTTAAACCTCCAAAGGGAAGAGGAATCGCATAGGTCGTGGTTATGGCCATCAGTGCACTAAAAACTACAATCAACGATACGTCTCGTGTATCTAATGCACGTAACCTTTGTTTGATATCTTGAATTATCACCATTTTTCAATCATAACCATTAAGATGTAAATGAAATATATATAAGCATAATTCTATGTGAGCTAAACTCTCTTAAGAAAGTTATTATCCTGAACTCATTGAAGCAAGACGTATACCTTAAATTTTAATATACAGTGCAAGAGGGAGTAACTGCTAAGTTATGGGATACAAAGATGCAAATTTTAACTATACTTACATAAGGAGAACAGCATGGTTATGATTTTGGAAGAGAATAAGTGATAACGGGTCATTAATAATGAGCAGTCTAAGTGTTTATCACAATCTCGTTGGATTGTAAGCGTCAAGTCTAGTGAGAAATGGATAATGTTATATCGTTATTGGAAATTGGAAGAGGCTGAATTATTCCTGTACTGATAAAGGTAGGTACATATTGAACACGGTTAAAAGATTCGGAATATAGAAATGTTTTACTTATAGATGCTCCTTGCACCGTATGAGTAGTAAACCTCTTTAGCGAAGAGGT
>JAUWJG010000077.1 GCA_030607815.1 Candidatus Bathyarchaeota archaeon | reverse complement strand
TGTGTGTGGACGGCTGCGGCTCCGGCTTTGGCGCAGTCGATCATTGCGTCTGCTTGTTCTTTAATGGTGGCGGGGGGCATTTTTTCGATGCCGAATCGGCGCCATAGGGTGCGGAAGAAATGTCCTGGTGAGCTGCCTTCGACGATAAGTTTCTTGTTCATTGTAGGTATTTGTGGCCAATCTACAACATGCTTGATATATTCCTCAACCATTGCTTCTGGATACTTACTTTCTCGCTTGTATTTTTTTTCCATTTTATCATCATGGAAGTAATCTTTGTATCTCTGATAAAAAACTTGGGATTAACTCCTCAACTTTTGTTTACCATTTTCAACTTTAGATAACTAGCGATCGTGATTATTATCGATAAATATGCGGTATATATTACGTTTCAAGAAGGACTTATAACATTCAAGTTGAATTAATGGTGTTTTCTGAGTTATTTGAAGGAATTAATTAAATTATATGAACAGTTCATTATTATAGAATATACTACTTAGTGTGATGATTATTATTGAAAGTGTTAATAGCTTCACCCCGATTAAGGCGAATGGTATCAAGATTAAAAGAGATGATACCTCCACACATTGAACTAGTCGTTTCCAAAACGAGGTCAGATGAAGAGCTGATCAGTCTTGCAAGTGACGTTGAAGTGATTGTTTGCGTTCGCTTATCTGCTGAAGTAGCTCGAGCTGCTAAACATTTACGACTTATTCAGAAAACTGGAGCCGGTGTCGATGCAATCCCATTTGATGTTTTGAGCGATGATGTATTCGTGGCTAATACTTCTGGTGCAAATCCGGTACCGTTAGCGGAGGGAATTGTAGCTCTTCTTCTTGCTCTAGCCAAACAAATAGTCCCGCGGCATAATAGTTTTAAACGAAAAGAGATAAAGCGGAGTCAAGGCATTGAACTTCGAGGAAAAAAAGTAGGAATCATTGGTTTAGGTCATATCGGTAGAGAAGTGGCTCGATTTCTTCAAAGTTTTGAGATGCAGATACTCGCAATAAAGCGTCATCCTGATGAAGCTTTGAAAACTAAACTCAGTCTTGATTTCCTCGGGGAACCTAAAGATCTTGAGTTTATACTTCAAGAATCTGACTTTATTATAGTAATAGTTCCCTTAACACCGGAGACTCGTGGGATGATCGGTGAACGTGAACTTGGCTTGATGAAACAGACAGCTTACATAATAAATGTCGCTCGAGCCGCTATAATCCAGGAAAAACCATTATTTAAAGCCTTAAAGGAAGGGTGGATTGCTGGTGCTGCTCTAGATGTCTGGTGGCCACCTCACTGGTGGGATTCTAAGTGGAACATGAATGGAACGTTACCACTATGTCCATTCTGGGAGTTACCGAATGTAATTGCTACACCACACAATATAGGCTCAACGGATATAAGCTCTGACATAACCCTCAAAATTATTGCAGAGAACATTGTTAGAGTAGCTGAGGGAAAATCACCAATCAATCAAGTTGATAAAAATCTCCAATATTAATCAAATACCTCGGCTAAGGTAATCTACTCGTCTATGTCATAGTTTTTTACAAGATTTGGATGCGCAAAAAAGAGTTCCTAAACATGATGAAAACTTAATTTATTAAATAAGCGATATGAATTAAGAAGTTTTAGTTACTGAACAATAGTTAAGAATGTTCATCAATTTATTTATCATTCGAAAAGATTTTAATATAACAATTGAGTTTAGAGGGTTTTTGGATAGATATGAAGATCTTAGCTTTAGATATTGGCGCTGGCACAGAGGATGTTCTTCTTTATGATGATGCAAAAGAGAATATTGAGAACTGTATAAAAATTGTCTTGCCCTCTCCTACACAAATTTTTGCAGCAAAGATTAGAGAAGCAACTCAGTTACACCAAGACGTTCTGATAAAAGGAGATATTATTGGTGGAGGTGCATTTACATCATCACTAAAAAAACACATAAGAGCTGGGTACCGTGTTGTCATGTTAGAGAATGCAGCATACACTGTGCGAAACAATCTGGATGATGTTCGCGCTTTAGGCATCGAAATAACTCAAGATAAATCTTTAGTGAGGTTCTCTGGAGAAACTTTAATCCTTGAAGAAGTAAACATTACCAAACTCAAAGAGTTCTTAACTAATTATAACGAAAATTTCTCCGATATCGATGTTGTCGCAATTGCTATCCAAGATCATGGGGTTTACCTAAAAGGAACCAGTAATCGAAGAGTTCGAATTCAAACGATGAAGGAACTTCTGGAGACAGATTCACGACCTGAAGTTTTAGCATTCATAGACGATACGGTTCCTTCATGTTTTCTCAGAATGAAGTCTGCTGTTAAAGCAGCAAAAAGGCAACTACCCAAAACTAAGGTTCTTCTTATGGATACTGCTCTTGCTGCGATAATGGGTTGTTTGCAGGATCCAGTAATTACAGAAAAAGAATTAGTTCTTGCTGTCAATGTTGGTAATGGTCACACTATGGCTGCAATAATCTTCCAGGGAAAAATTATGGGTTTACTTGAACATCATACTCAAGCTTTAAATCCCCAGAAAATTGAGCAATTACTGGTCGATTTTATGAATGGAAAACTGAGTAATGATGATGTGTTTAAGGATGGTGGACATGGTTTATTCTTTTTAGAAGATGCACCTCATTTTTCAAAAATAGACAAAATTGCAGTAACTGGACCAAATAGAAATATTTTAGCACAATCTAACTTACCCATCCATTTTGCTTCTCCAGCAGGTGATGTAATGATGACCGGTCCAATTGGATTAGTTGAAGTTACAAAGAAAAAATTAGGGGTCCACACCAATTAACTAATTAACCTTTTTTTAAATTACATAAATTTTTTAATATTGTATATAGACATTAGAATATAGATATTTATGGTAAAAAAATTTTATGATTTTGTGAAAAAGTCTTTAACTTCATCCAGTCAAATGGAGGGCTTTAAAGGCACAGAATATATGTATCCCCTACTCTATGGAATAACGGGAGTGAACATTCCCTCTAAAGAAATGATCAACCACGCTTTGGAACGTGTGAAAGAGGAAATCGGTGGATTTTCTGGAGATGCTCTGTGGTTAGCTGAATTAGTTGCGTTCTTGAAGGACGGTGAACGGGTCTTCCTTGTTGATGATGCATTTCGATGGTTATGTGTAGCGCTCAATGAGGGTACCAATGGTTGGGCTCTTCTTATGGGTAATGAAGAGAAAGATACAATATTCCGGTTGATCAATGAACTTCAAGAAAAAAAATTCAGGGTCTTCGTTACGGGTAGTCTCGTTGATGGCATTGAAGAACTTCCAGAATCGGTTACAAGCTTTGGACCATCACAAACAGGACTCATATATTTTGCTCAGTTGCTTGTAAGATACGCACTCATTTATGGTAGAGTACCCGTTGGTGATCTACACGAATTATCTCATAGTATAGAAGAAAATGCTCCAGGAGTCATCTTTGTAGTTGGCGAGTTGAGTAGTATAGAACGCCTTCTCGTCCAAGGAATGCTTTCCCTTGGAACCCCAGTTATTAGTTTACGTAATACTCAGAATCTCGTTGGTT
>JAUWJG010000072.1 GCA_030607815.1 Candidatus Bathyarchaeota archaeon | reverse complement strand
CTAGTTAAATAAATAAAAATTTGATGTTGTCAGATTCATTCAAACTTAGTACTAAAACGAGGAGAATAAAGCAATCAAAAAAGGGATAAAAAATATAATGTTTCTAAATAATGATGAAGAAAAGATGCTTCAAGGGGAATATGGTATCATCGTCCAAAAGTCAATGAAGATTCTCGTTACGTTAGGCGATGTCTTCGGAGCTGAAAGAATGGTTAAAGTTAAGAGTGTGCACATAAGTGGAATCTCATATAAGAATATTGGAGACCCAGCTTTAGAGTTTTTAGAAGAGTGGGCGAACAATGGAGCTAAAACACGAGTCCATACTACGATAAACCCTAGCGGTATGGACATGGAACGTTGGAGAGACTTTGGAATAAGTGAAGCTTTTGCGAAGAAACAAATTCGCATAATTGATGCATTTAAAAAAATGAAAACTTGTAAATCACTCAGTTGTACACCTTACCTTATCGGTAACAAACCACAATTAAACGACCATATTGCGTGGGCTGAATCTTCAGCTGTAGCCTTTTCAAACTCGGTTCTAGGAGCAAAAACAAATAGAGAAGGGGGACCTGCGGCTTTAGCAAGTGCTATTACCGGAAGAACATCAATGTTTGGGTATCATCTAGATGAAAATAGGAATCCAAGCCATGAAATATACATAAATGAACCGGTTAATGGTGTGCTAGAATATAGTACTCTCGGATACCATGTAGGAAAGAAACTTGGACATTGCATACCATTCTTTAAAAACTTGAAAAAACCAAACATAGACGAGTTAAAGGCTCTAAGTGCGGGTTTAGCCGCTTCGGGTTCAATTGCGTTATATCATATATATAATGTTACACCGGAAGAGAAAAAATTCAGAGAAAATAGCTACGAAAGAATCGATGTAAGAAAGAGAGATTTAACTGAAACTCTAGCAGAGCTCTCTATTGAAGAAAAAAATGAACACATTTGCATTGGTTGTCCACAATGTAGTATGAGAGAAATTGCTGAGATAGCTCGCAAAGTGGCTGGTAAAAAAGTAAAGCGTGAACTTTGGGTTTTTACTTCGAGCATAATATGTAAAGAAGCTAAACTAAAAGGATATGTAGATGTAATAGAACGAGCAGGAGGAAAAATGATCAGTGATACATGTATGGTTGTATCACCCATGAAAATGATGGGAGTACGAGGAGTAATCACAAACTCTTGTAAAGCAGCACATTACATCCCAAACACTTGCGAAATCCCGGTGGCTCTTAAAAATATTAATAATTGTATAAAGGTCGCACTTGGAAAATGAAAAAACTAAAATTATATGGTAGAGGAATCATTCCCGGAAATGTTCAAGGAGAAGCTATAGTAACGTCTCAACCTATCTCCTTTTTTGGGGGACTTAACCCTGAAAACGGGATTATTATAGAGAGAGGGCATGAACTAAAAGGAATGAGTGTCACAGGAAAAATACTTGTCTTTCCACGGGGAAAGGGAAGTACTGTAGGGTCATATGTAATTTACTCAATGAAGAAGAAAGGAACAGCTCCTGCCGCAATTATTAACATTGAAACCGAACCGATAATAGCTGCAGGATGTGTAATAGCAAACATTCCATTGATAGATAAATTAAATGAGAATCCAATAAAAGTCATAAAAACTGGAGACTGGGTCAAAGTTTTTGCTGATGAGGGTATAATAGAAGTGAAAAGACCAGAATAAATAGAATTAGAGTGACAAGATTGGCACTCTAGAGAAGTATTTAAAACTCGTTTGATTAGATGTGGTCTACTTTTTTAACAAATAGAAGATGGCTCGTTTATAATTTGTCAACCGCCATCCACGTAGTTTAGGGTACTCGTAGTCACCCTCATCGTTAAAGAAAGGGCGAATTAGAAGCTCCGAACCAACATTTAATGCCATTTTCATAATTTCAGGGATCATTTCTGGGGGGGGACGAATTGAATAGAGTAAATCAGCCCCAGCATAAATTATCCATTGAGGTTCAAATATGTCATCATAGACAGGTTCCAGTTCGACATATTCCTTTTTTATAGTTGCAAGTTTAACCTTGTCAATATCCGTAACGATTACATTGACCGACGGCAACAATTTCTTCAGACGTATAGCCACATGTAGATACGCACCGATACCTACTTCAACTATTCTATCAACGTGACTATAATTCTTTATGAAAAAATCGACCAAGTCTTCGGTATCAAAAAGTTGCAAAGGGGATAACCCCCAAAGATTATTATATATATAAAAAAAAAGGGGGATTATTGGAGCTCTTTCGACCATTTTGGTTCAAAGAGAGGTTTTTCTCTATTGTTTCTCTCTCTTGCCCGACGGAGTTCTTCAAGCATAAGTTTCTGCTCGAGACTGGCTACCATTAATCTTGTTCTATTAACTACATCCGGATTGACACTTACACTAGTAGCGCCTTCTCGGAGTAGAAATTCGAGGTATTCAGGGTAGTTGCTTGGAGCTTGACCGCATATACTTGTAGTAACGCCATGTGCTCTACAGATCTGAATTACATGGGAAATAAGCCTCAATACAGCGAGGTTTCTTTCATCATATACTTCTTGAACAGCAGCGTCATTTCGATCTAAGCCTAAGATCAGCATGGTATAGTCATTTGTGCCAAAGGAAACACCATCGATTCCCTCTTCAATGAACTTATCAATAAGGATTCCCGAGCTAGGAACTTCCACCATAATCCAAAGTTTAAAGTCTGGACCACGCACCAATCCCTCCTCTTCCATGAGCTTCTTAGCTATTCTGAATTCAGAAAGAGTACGAACAAATGGTAGCATGACATATAGATTCTTCAAACCATACTCTTCACGAACCCTCTTGATGGCTCTGCACTCGAGACGGAATATATCAGGCTCTTTTGTGTATCGAAAACATCCACGGTATCCAATGAGTGGGTTAGGTCCAACATGTCCAGCATCAACTTCGTATTTCTGACCACCCGGTAGGCTTAGGAACTCGTCAGGTTTAAAATCTAGAAATCTATACACTACAGGACCTGGAGCGAAGGCTTCTGCTACTTTTCGTATACCATCAGCAAAAGAGGCGATCATCTTTTCGCTACCACCTTCTTCAATGAGAAGTCTCGGATGTTTACCTACACTTAACATAAGATGTTCTGCTCTGAGAAGACCAACACCGTCCGGTTTTGACTCATTATAAACTTTTCCGGCTATCTCAGGGATGGAAAGATTCACATAGATCTTGGTGCCGGTTATTGGAACAGAAGCTACAGAGGATATAATTGCGGCAGAAGCTTCTAAAGGTTTAATCAAATCTTCTACGTATCCTTCGTAAACAGTTCCAGTCTTCGCATTTACTGTATAATCAACACCATTTTTTAGAACTTCAGTGCCGTTTCCAGTTCCAACTATACATGGAATGCCTAATTCTCTAGAAACTATGGCTGCATGACAGGTCATTCCTCCATCATTAGTAACGATGGCTCCTGCTATCCGCATGTAAGGTACCCAATCCGGAGTAGTCATCTCAGTTACGAGAATGTCACCTTTCCCGAGTTGTTTAGATGCTTCCTGAGTTGAAAAAACGATCTTAGCTTTACCTGCTGCAATTCCTGGACTAGCAGGAGAACCTTTAACGACTATGTTTCGTTCCGTCACAAAGGTGCGAGTTTCCTGTATTTCGGACTTGGTTTTCTCGTTCCAAACGGTTTCAGGTCTAGATTGAACAATGAAGATGTTTTCAGGGAAAGCTATATCGCGATCAATTGCCCACTCAATGTCTTGAGCCATTCCTTCATAATGTTTTTCGATGACTTTTGAAATCTCAGCGAGTTTAATTATTTCCTTATCGTTTAAACAAGGTTGGTTCTGTCGCTCTTGAGGTATATTTGCGTGGATAGTCCCCCCGGTTTTAGGATCACGAATATATTCAATCTTCTTATTAGCAAT
>JAUWJG010000064.1 GCA_030607815.1 Candidatus Bathyarchaeota archaeon | reverse complement strand
GTTATATCTACATTATCACAGGAATTCATGCAACACAAAGCAGTTTTTTCAGTACTACTCTCTCATTCTTTTCAAAAATACCGTATTTTCAACAAAAAAAATATCGTGAGTCAAGAGTATGGCGTATCATTTTTGCTATAGGCGTGGTTTCAGGAGCTTTTATCTATACTGTAACGGTGTCCCCAGATGGATTTTTTACTACTTCAATTCAATTGTGGCGTATTATACTAGGTGGGTTCCTTGTGGGGTTCGGTACAAGGCTTTCCCAAGGATGTACTTCTGGACATGGAATTAGTGGCTTAGCGTCTCTATCTTCTACTTCATTATATGCTGTGATAACTTTTCTTGCTGTTGGAATAGGTACAGCTTTGCTGGTTCAAACCCTCGGGGTGATTCCATGAGAAGTAAATATTTCTTTGTTTTCACGGGAGGTTTACTCTTCGGTTTCGGTTTAGCTTTTGGCGGTATGTCTAAACCAGAGATTGTCTTAAGTTTCTTGCAATTAAAAGATCTTGGTCTACTTATATTGCTGGGAGGTTCTGCTTTTGTGACAGCGATTACGATTAATTTTATTCCAAAAGTGTTGAATAAACCTTTACTTGGAGGAGAGTTTAAGAAAAGAAAACACACTTTAAGCAAGAGAACATTGATTGGCGCAGCAATATTCGGTGTCGGGTGGGGCATCTCTGGTCAATGTCCAGGTTCAGCCATGGCAAGCTTAGGAGTTGGTAACATTCCTATTCTACTTGGGGTTGCTTCCATGTTTCTTGGAGCATACATAATGGGTAGGTTCTTCAGCTGATTTTGTTATGAACCAGGTAGTTGAGATTCCAGCAGATTATTTCGAGAGAGAGGTTAAAAATACTGATGGATCTGTTGTCATCGAATTTTGGATACGATCATGCAGTTTCTGTCAAAAGTTTAAACCAATTTATGAACAACTTCCCGCATTTTTTGGCAATAAAGTCAAGTTTCTCAAAATGAATATGTTTCTGAGTTTGGATAACTTAAAACTAGCTGAAGGTCTCGGCGTAGAAGATACTCCAACCCTTAAGCTCTTCTGTAAGGGAGAAGAAATCGGAGAGATAATTGGATATAGAGCACATGATACGGTTATCAAAGAGATCGAAACAATTCTGAAAAATGGAAGATGTTATCGTTAACGATAATCATTCAAAGTTATCATCTCATTTCCATCATTTAACTTAACGAATAGTACAATTTATTTTTCATCATTTGTCCAACAGAAAAAGAATTTATCTGATAGACCCATTAATAACTTAACTGGATATAACTAGTTTTAATGAGGTAGAGCTCTGATATGATTTTTAAACGTATTAAAGCGGAAGGATTAGCACATCTCTCATATTTTATAGGTTCTGAGAATGAAGCGGTAGTTATAGATCCGCGTCGTGATTGTCAAATTTACATTGATACCGCTAAACGAGGAGAAACCAATATCAAATATGTTTTTGAGACGCATCGTAATGAAGATTACGTTGTTGGTTCTTTGGAACTGGCACAGCTTACTGGTGCAGAGATTTATCATGGTCCTTGGCCAGATTTTAAATATGGTAATAAACTTAAGGATGGTCAAGAATTTTACGTTGGGAAATTGAAAGTCACTGCTATTCATACGCCGGGTCACACTCCTGGGTGTATGTCATATGCTGTTGTTGATTTAGCTTCTGGTGAAGAGGCTGTTCTTGTTTGTACTGGGGATGCGCTTTTTGTTAATGATGTGGGGCGTACGGATTTTGGTGGTTTAGTGAAGCGGAGGGAGTGGTCTGAGAATCTTTATAATAGCATTTTTAATAAACTGTTGCCGTTGGGAGATCATGTGATTTTGTGTCCTGCTCATGGTTCAGGGTCTGTCTGTGGGGGAAATATTGCTGATAGGGAGTGGAGCACGTTAGGGTTGGAACGTCGGATGAATCCGCTTCTTCAACTCTCTAAAGAACAATTTGTTGAACATAAAATAAATGAACATCACGAAACATCACCGTATTTCCGTAAGATGGAGCAGTACAACCTAGAAGGTCCTCCCGTTCTAAGCAACCTTCAAGAACCTAAGTTGCTTTCACCGGCTGAATTTCAAAAATTGATTGATAAAGATGCTGTGGTTGTGGATACGCGTACGCCCCCGGCCTTTGGAAGTGCACACATAAACGGTTCATATAGTATATGGTTAGGAGGACTCCCCTTGTTTGCTGGCTGGGTTTTACCCTATGATCAACCCATCCTGTTGGTCTTAAAAGAAAAAGATCAATTAGAAACGGCTGTGAAATATCTCTTAAGAATAGGGTATGATCTGATTGAAGGTTATATCGTTGGTGTGGAAACATGGTATACCGAAGCTTTACCTCTCAACCGCTTAGGTTTACTTTCTGTACAGGAGCTGAAAACACGGTTAGAAAAAAGCAACGACTTAACGTTACTAGATGTAAGAAGTGATGAAGAATGGAATTCTGAACATATAGATGGAGCAATTCACATGTATGTGGGACTCCTCGAAGAGCACATTAACGAGATACTGACAAATCAAACTACAGCCGTCATCTGTAGCATAGGTAATCGTGCTAGTCTCGGAGCAAGTATCCTACAGCGAAAAGGATACACTGATATCCATGTCGTGTTAGGCGGTATGTTCGCTTGGCAAAACGCGGGTTACACTATTACTCGATCATAATCTCTAAAAGAAGTAAGCTCAACCCAATACTAGAGCTTTATGACAACTTAAACCCGTTTTCCATGACCCTATCTCACTAGCGGTATTGGTAATAGTCAAGATAACATCTTTTTTTATCTAAGACTTGGCATTAAAAAACAATTTGAAATGGGTTATGAACCTAAATCAGTTCTTACATTGTCGGTGAAATATTCATCTTCCTTATGAAATGTAACAATTTTTCTTTAGTTCTAAAGCTTTTAGTTAGATTCCTCTCCAAGAAGGGACTCATCCTTTCATCAGGCCAATATATGTATACATCTTTACCATTATCATGGGCATATTGCATCTCATTATTCACTCCAGGTGAATTAATCTCAGGATCAAAATAATCAACCACAACGAAATCACTTTGATCAATCAAAGTAAAATCCCTGATTACAGTTTGGTCCACAAGATAATCCCGAATTCTATGAATCTCATTCACCGAAAGATTAACTTTTCCTTCTTTACCATTCACTTTAAACGGGATTTTAATTTCTTCATTACCCTGCTTCTTCATCGATATGGCCGCTGTTAACCACCCCATTTCTCTGATACTTAGAGGATCAAAGACCACGATTTCCTTTCTCAATTCATCCCTAAATTCTATCACCGCTTCAATCTGTTCTTTGCTAGCAAACGAGATGGGGTAACTCAAATATGCTTTAGGTTTCTCTTCAAAGGCAATTCTATACATTAAATCTGAAGGATCATTAAAACAAATTAGATAAAAATTTCTATTTTGGATTTGAGCAAATATTCTAGTTAATGCCTCCTCTTCATCTCGCCAAATTAAAAGTTCCAATAAATTATGTCTCTCCCTCCAACCCGGCAATAATTCAAGTCTACCCTTTATTGAGTAAATTGTATCTATTACATTGAAGTAGATATCGGGATTCAACTTGGAGAGGTAGGAATATTCGAAACCGTCACAGATATACTTCTTCCATCTGAAACACGCATGAGTATCTATGATAGTATTTTCCGCATCATCAATAGTCCTTAAAACATCCTCTAAAACTGACCATCTCAACGATCTCAAAGTAAATTCGGGTAGATCTAAAATCTTTCCTTCTTCAATCGCGTAGCCTCCTTCTTCTGCCTTCTCATACATCATCTGACCAATATTCTTGATTTGAATATCTTTTCCCTTCTTCCGAGCCAAATCTACCATAGAAGAGATAACTTGCTTTCTTCCGCTTCCAGTTATTCCTGTACATACAATTATCAAATCAGCACCACCAAAAAATACTTCGTTCGAAGAAGTATATAATCTTAAGTATCTATACGTCGTCTTAATAAAAATAGAAAAAGACTGGTGGGAACTGTGACTAAGAACATACTTTACATCATCAAACAAGATGAAACATCGAAGAGAGCGATGGAAATTCTCGAATCATCCAACATTAACTATAAACCAATCGTTATTGATTTGGATGGTGCTGGAAAATTGATGTGGCGGGATACACGAACTTACGAAGTTCCATCTCTATTAACTCCCACAATGGTCTATTGTGGACTCGAAGAAATCTCAAAATTTGCTCACTTTTTTCATTAACAATAAATACAAAATGGATTAATACCCTTTTTTCTAAATATATTCGTTATGTGATTGACATTTTCAAATAAAATTCATAAAAAAATAAAGGAGAAAAAAGGAAGATTCTTTTTTCTACCGATCTATCTCTTAGCTTATTCGATTTGTTCTAGGACTCTTTCTATCTCTTCATAGTTCGGTTCTATATTTGGATCTTCTGATATCCAAACATAACGAACTATGCTTTGCTTGTCTATGATAAAAACTGAACGTTTAGCAGCTGTGTATCCTTTAAGTCCTGCAAAATCCATAAGAGCAACCCCATAAAGGTTCACCGTCTCCCTATTGTAATCATTTAGTAACGGAAAGTTTAATTGATTAGTATCTGCAAAAGCCTTGTTCGTGAAGGGATCGTTGACAC
>JAUWJG010000033.1 GCA_030607815.1 Candidatus Bathyarchaeota archaeon | reverse complement strand
GTGTGGGTTATATTGGAAATAGTGTTCCAATAGTTAATGTAGAAAAAGCTAAGAATATTTACAGAAGTATGAGTGAAGCTACTGATAGAGGTTTAGTTCATTCAATTCACACACCGACAAAAGGAGGTTTGGGAGTGGCTCTTGCAAAAAGCGCTTTCGCAGGAGGATATGGATTAAACATTTCTTTGATCAAAGTTCCTTATTCTGGAGCTAAAAGAAATGATATAATACTCTTCTCAGAGTCTAACAGCAGATTCGTAGTCACAGTCCCAATGAACATGAAGGAAGAATTCGAATTAGAAATGCAAGGAAATACCTGTATGGAAGTAGGAATTGTTACTGATGAGCAGAGATTAAAGATTAGAGGCGTAGATGGATCCTATATTATTAATTCAGATCTTAAACGTTTAAAAGAAGTATGGAAAAGTCCTTTGGAAGCTGTGTAGAAAATGTGTAAAGTCTTAGTTCCTATAGGGTATGGCTTGAACTGTGATGATGAGACAGTTTATGCTTTTAAAATGGTAGGTGCAGAGGTAAAAAAAATCTTTTTGAAAGACTTAATTAGTGATCCTCAGATCTTAGACAACTATCAGATTCTAGCAATGATAGGCGGTTTCTCATATGGAGATCACATAGCTGCAGGAAAAGTCTTAGCAAACATCTACAAGTATGAGATAGGAGAAACAATTCAAAGATTCATTTCAGATGGGAAACTAATATTTGGAGAATGTAATGGCTTTCAAGCTTTAGTAAAAGCGGGTATTCTACCGGGATTAAACGGGAATTATCATACACAATGTGCAACATTGACCTATAATGATTCCGGAATCTTTGAAGATAGATGGGTAAAATTGAAGATAAATCCGAAATCAAATTGTGTTTTCACAAAGAATATTGAGGAATTATACCTTCCAGTGAGACATGGAGAAGGAAAATTCATCGTAGAAAAAAAGACTGATCTTGAGAAATTGAAAGAAAAAAATTTAATAGTCCTCCAATATGTGGATGTGGAAACCCTTAAACCAACGATGAAATATCCGCAGAATCCTAATGGATCAATTGAAAGTATTGCAGGGATCTGTGATTGTACAGGGAGGATATTCGGAAAGATGCCTCATGCAACAGCATATCTAAGCCCCTATAATCATCCCCGTTGGACAAGACAGAAACTAAAAGGATCTTTACCGAAAGAAGGGGGGGGTGTACAAATATTCAGAAATGCTGTAGAGTATGTTAATAATAATCTAACGTAATTATTATGGAGAGCTCTTTATGACCATAAAGTATTCTGATCTTGTTGATTATGAAAAATTGGATCCTGTTAAGAGGAAGGCTTTAAAGACGTTTGAATCAACATTTAAGAACCCTGAAAGAATTGGTATAAAAGTTGCGCCCGTAGGAGAGCCCTCTGCGGTTTTGGATTTTCTTGAGTATGATTTCATGTTAGCCTTCAATGTGGAAGGTTTAGGGACAAAGAATCTGATTGCTGACAGTCTATGGAGAGAGTTAAAGAAAAAGATAGATATAGAAGCGGAGTTTCAAGGGGGAAAATATTACCGTTTCCTTGGACAAGATGCTGTAGCCATGTCAGTCACCGATCTCGTCGCTGTCGGTGCAGACCCAATCGCATACACAGACGTCATAGCGTCAGGAAATTCAGAGTGGTTTAGCGATCCGAAAAGAGTGGATGAACTTTTAAGTGGATACGCGCTCGCAGCTAATCTGGCGGGATGTGCTATACCACAAGGTGAAACGCCTACCTTACCCAACATTATTTATAACGAGACTTTGGATCTCATGGGTAGTTCTATTGGTATAATAAAGCCTAAGAGCAGGTTCACATATGGACAAAAAATTACCGACGGCGATATTATTTACGGTTTACCTAGTGGCGGGATCTGTGCGAACGGAATTTCGAAGGCAAGAAGTATCGTAGAGAAGTTACCAGAGGGATACTTCACGGAACTTCCGAACGGAAAGATGATGGGTGAAGAGTTGCTAACTCCGACACCGATTTATGTACGCCCCATTATAGAGATGTTTAAGGCAAAAGTGGATTTACACTACATCTCTCCTATAACAGGGCATGGCTTTAGAAAGATTGCTAGAGCTAGGTTTCTCTTTTCATATATCATTGATAAAATTCCAGAACCGCCTACAATCTTTTCGTCATTGATAGATTTCGGACAACGATTTGGGTTTGATGTCACTGATGTCGAGAATTATCAAGTGTGGAATATGGGCGTCTTTATAGCCCTAGTTGCGCCAAAAGAAGATGAAGAGACGATAATTGAAGTTGCAGGTAAACATGGAATTGAAATTTTTAAGTTAGGCTATGTACAGAAGGGAGACAGAAGCGTAGTAATAAAACCTAAAAATATTGTTTATAGATACTAGAACAATCTAGTCAAATTTAGAAGGATAAAGATCAAGGAGAGTTACAGGTGATTAAATGAATAAGGTGGGTATTTTAGTTATTTGTTATGGTTCAAGGGGAACAGCAATTATTGATGCTTTCTGTCGTAGCGAAAAATATTCTGTTGAACTTTACATTATTGATAAGAATAGAAATCCGTTTAACGTAAAGAAAGCAAAGAAACATCTGGTAATTCCTGACCTTGATGTTAAGAAAATATCTCAATTCGCTGATAAATATAAGAGTAAGATTGATTTTGGAATAGTAGGTCCTGAGAAACCGATAATCGAGGGCGTCCGGGATATTATTGAAAATGAAACAAGCATACCTATGATTTGCCCAACAAAGAAATATGCGATGGAAGGGAGTAAAATTGTACAACGTAGATTATTTCAAGAGATTAAAGCGGAGATAAATCCAAGATTCAAGTTGTTTGATCGCAACGAGTATACAAATTTAACTGATGTTAAGAAAGATCTTTGGAAATGGCTGGATGTTCTAAATGATCAAGTCGCGGTTAAACCTGACGGAACAACCGCTGGGAAGGGGGTTGGTATATGGGGAGACCATTTTACGAATCGTCAAGAATTATTTCAGCATTTCTTATCAAACTATAAGCATGGACCAGTAATAGTTGAAGAGAAAATTTTTGGAGAGGAATCAAGTTTTCAAGCATTTTGTGATGGAAAAAACCTTCTACCTCTACCTGAAACTAGAGATTATAAAAGAGCTTTCGAAGGAGATCGGGGTCCAAATACTGGCGGAATGGGTTCATATAAGGCTGAATCTGACTGGTTACCATTTATGACTCAGCAGGATAGATCTAATGAGATAGATATAATGAATAGAGTTTTTAAACGACTTAAAGGAAAAGGGACTAATCCCGGTCTTCGTGGTGTGCCTTTCTATGCCGCGTTCATGCATACAGGTAAGGGCCTGAAAATCTTAGAGAATAACAGTAGGCTGGGAGACCCAGAAGTAATGAATATACTTCCAATATTGGAAGATGATTTTATCGATGTGTGTTTTAAAATAATTGATGAAAAGTTAAACATGGTTAAATTTAAGAAATTAGCTACTGTTGTGACGTATAAAGTTCCACCAACATATGGTGGTATAGTTGAAAAGTTCAGAGGTGACAAACAAATCTATCTAAATGCTGCTTATAAGTTATGTGAAGAAAGCCATGGGAGAATGTGGGTATACCCCGGAGCTATGGAGTTGAGGAATGGAAAAACCTATGGATTAAAATCACGAACCGTTTGTGTTGTTGGAGCAGCAGAGAATTTGGAAAATGCAAGGGAAATTTCTCTTGAAGGAATAAAAGCTATTAAAGGTGGGTCTCTCTGGTACAGGAAGGATATAGCCTCAAAGGAAAGCATACAGAAGAGTATAGAACATATGAGGAAATTGAGGACAGAATAGCCGTGAATCACCAACCTGAGGATGCAGGTGTATTTATTTCAGATTGCGAAGGCCCCATTTCTAAAAATGATAATGCTTTCGAGTTGACTAAACATTTTATTCCAGATGGAGATTACTTCTTTTCTCTGATAAGTAAATACGATGACGTACTAGTGGATATAGTTAGGCGACCAAGATATAAAGCCGGATACACTCTAAAGTTAATAACTCCTTTCTTGAAAGCATATGGTGCTACAAATGAGACTGTAGAGAGATACTCTGCCGAAAATGTTCTCCTTATTCAAGGAGCTTTGAATATGCTCAATTACATAAGAAAACTAAGACCATCTTTCATTATCAGCACAAGCTATAATCAGTACATCTCTTCATTATGCGCCATCACAGACTTCCCTCTTGAGAACGTTTACTGTACAAGATTAGATTTAGATAAATACTCCATTTCTTCGAAAGAAATTAAACGGCTCAAGATTCTGAGAGAAGAGATAACATCTTACCCAATGATAGAAATACCGGAAGGAGCAAAATCAGTCAAGTATCTTTCGATAAAAGATCAAGAAACGATTGAAAAATTGGATAAAATTTTTTGGAAAGAGATTATGATAATGGATTCTGGTAGAATACTTAGAGAAGTTAATCCTGTTGGCGGAGAAGAGAAGGCAAAAGCTATCAGGATAATAACGAAAAAAGTGGGTAGTCCCCTGAATAAAGTCGTGTATATCGGTGACAGTATCACAGATGTACAAGCTTTCAGTCTAGTGAAAGAGGGGGGAGGATTAACCATCTCCTTTAATGGTAATAGATACGCTGTAGAAAACGCGGAAGTTGCTGTTATCTCTAAAAATGCAGTTGTAACCTCAATTCTAGTAGATCTTTTTTTCAGGTTTGGGAAGGAGCATGTTATGAGACTTGCTGAAATGTGGTCAATCAATACTTTAGAGAAGTTTTGTGTTGATGCAACTCTTATTAAGAAGATTAGTAAATTGGATCCAGATTCTTTCCCAAAAGTTGAGAGGATAACTACGGAGAATGTGGAGAGAATGGTAAAAGAAAGTAGTTTTTTCAGAAAGATGGTTAGAGGTGAAGCGATAGGGGGATTAGGATAATAATGGTAAATTCAGGAGGAATAATACAATGACAATTGATATTGAAAACACATACGCAGAGGCTTTTGACGGTTTATACATGCGAATAATAGTTACTGCAAAGGATAAAAAAAGGTTGAAGAAAGCAGCCTATAACTCAACGGCTCTACCTTCAGTGATAATCAATAGAACTGAGGGGGGTATTGAGAAGTGGTTAAATAAAAATGAAACACCAGATGGACGGTTAGGAGCTATCTTACAGTATTGGGGAAGATTAAACGAAAAAGCAGTAAGTAAATCAGTGGATAGATTATACAGAGAAATTTCTTATAGGATACGACAGGGAATTCTTGTCGTACCGACAACAGCGATCTATAATGCCTGCGATAGTGAAGAGAAAATTGATGCGTTAAATAGAATTGGACATTGTGGAGACGGATATGAATATGAAACAGAACTATATGGACGACAGATCATAAAGATACCCATTATGATGGGGGATTTTATTATAGAGCGTTATTTGGGGTATAAGAAAGGAGTCATGGGTGGAAACGTGTGGTTCATGTGTACAACAGAAGATGTTGCCTTAGAAGCTGGAGATAAGGCTATAAAAGCTATAAAAAAGGTTGAAGGGGTTATAACAACCTTTGATATTTGTGCAGCTGGTTCAAAACTAGAAACAAAATTTCCACATATTGGCCCAACTACGAACCATCCTTACTGTCCAACAATTAAAGATAAAATTTCTGATTCAAAGGTACAAAAAGATGTGAATTCAATCCCAGAAATTGTTATTAATGGAATTTCCCTTCGAAGTGTAAAGAAAGCTATGAAAGAAGCTATTTTTAGTGTAAAAGATATGACGGGTGTGGTAAAGATCACAGCAGGAAACTATGGTGGGAAACTTGGAAAATATAAGATCTTCCTCAGAGAGTTGTTTCCATGAAAATGGATGTTGTGGGCTTTGGTGCCTTAAATGTTGACAAACTATATAGAGTCAAGAGGCTGGTTGGGGCAGGAGAAGAGACTTTCATAACGTGTTATGACGAAACACCGGGGGGTTCATCAGCGAATACAATAGTAGGATTGGCTAGGTTAGGGGTTAAAGTAGGTTATATTGGAAAGCTTGCAAATGATAAAGAGGGAGAGATACAGTTAAAGAGTTTAAGAGAAGAAAAAGTTGACACGACTAATGTAATAATGTCGGAAGAGGGAAGAAGTGGCACAGTGATGGGGTTCGTTGATGAAAATGGAGAAAGAGCCCTTTATGTCAATCCTGGTGTTAATGATACAATAAAATTTGAAGAAATCGATGAAACCTATGTTAGAAACACAAAATTTCTACATTTAACATCTTTTGTAGGAGAAAAATCTTTTAATGTTCAGAAAAAAATCATAAAGACCTTATCAGAAGTCAAGTTAAGCTTCGATCCGGGGGAACTATACATGAGAAGAGGTTTCACTGCTTTAAAACCAATCATTAAGAAAAGCTATGTATTGTTCCCAAACGAACGCGAACTAAAAATTCTCACAGGTAAAGATTTTGAAAATGGTTCAAAAATTTTACTCGAGAATGGTGCGAGATTTGTAGCAGTAAAGTTGGGTAAAAAAGGGTGTTATGTCACCGACGGTAAGGAAAAGTTTCTAATCGATGCTTATAAGGTTAAGGTAGTGGATACAACAGGCGCTGGTGACGCTTATTGTGCAGGCTTTCTCTATGGTCTATTAATGGGGAAGGATCTATACACCTGTGGAAAGTTAGGTAACTTCATTGCGTCATGTAAAATACAGAAAAAAGGTTCCAGAAAAGGGTTACCTACCAGTTCAGCTTTAACGGAAACATAAAGGAAAAAAAATAAAAAGGTTTCTAATCTCTTTCATTTTGAATCGTAAAAATCGATAGCTGCTCCAACACCTGAGTTAGGTTTATTGTGATAGCCTTCTTTTCTTAAGGTTCGCTCTAATGCTTCTAAAAGTAGTATAACGTTTTTCTCAGTAGAGTTTCTTCCCATCAATCCAACTCTCCAAATCTTACCCTTCAAAAGTCCAAGACCGCCACCAATCTCTATATTAAAATAATCGAATAACATTCGTCTAACATTGACATCAATTATACCTTTAGGGATCACTACTGTATTCAGACTTGGAAGACGATAGCCCTCTTGAGCATGCATTTCTAGTCCCATAGCTTCGATGCCCTTAATAAAAGCTTGACTGTTTCTATTATGCCGAGCTAATCGATTTTCAAGACCTTCCTCATAAATTATACGTAAAGCCTCTCTTAAAGCGTATGTCATCGCGATTGGTCCTGTATGGTGGTAAACCCTTGCATCTGTCCAATATTTATTAATCAATTGAAGATCTAAGTAAAAGCTTTGAATTTTGGTCTTTCTATTCTGAATAGTATTGAGAGCTCTATCGTTTAAAGTAATAGGAGCTAATCCAGGGGGGCAGTTCAGACATTTCTGTGTTCCACTGTAACAAACATCTATTCCCCAAGCATCTAGATCTAATTCGCATCCACCAAGTGAAGTTACTGCGTCAACAATTAGCAAAGAGTCATAACTTTTAGCTAGCTTTGACAATTCTTTTATTGGTTGTTGTATACCTGTGGAGGTTTCTCCATGTACAATAGCAATAGCTTTGGCATTACTCTCTCTCAATGCTTCCTCAACTGATTCTTTAGTGATGATTTTTCCCCATCCCGCCTCTATCCTTATAGGTTTTCCACCGATTCTCAAGACGAGTTCATTCATTCGTTCTCCAAAGAATCCATTAATACAAACAATCACTTCATCTCCCAACTCTACAACATTACAGAGAGAAGCTTCCATTCCGGCCATACCAGTTCCGGGAACAGGAAAAGTGAACTCATTCTTAGTCTTGAAAACATATTTTAAGAGGTCTTTAGTTTCGTCCATGACTTTTAAATAAAAAGGGTCCATATAGCCCACTAGTGGAGAAGATAATGCTTTCAATACACGTGGATTTACATTACTAGGTCCAGGCCCTAATAAAAGTCGTTCGGGTGGATTTAAGTCATTAAAATGCATATAGATCACTAAATATAATCAAAAATTATGAATATTAATACCTTTTCATATTAACATCTATTTTTCTTTAAATGATCAAACTTTAAATGAATTTGAATCTTTTTATGAGAAACTTTGATCTACGTTATCTTCTGGAGTGTTAAATATAGAAAAGAATAAACACATAAGTTTAAGAGAGATTTAAAGGGGTCACAGTCTTTTT
>JAUWJG010000066.1 GCA_030607815.1 Candidatus Bathyarchaeota archaeon | reverse complement strand
CTGTAAACCATTTTCGCGTCTTTCCATTTATCGTTTAATCCACTTCATTTTTCTATAAGTGATGTTCATAGCATACTTAATCTTAGATCTATATTTTCATAAAGGAGTAAACATATCTCAAACCCCACGCCATATATTACTTTAAACTTATATATTTATCATATATTTTATTAAAATTAACAATAATGTGTATAAAAGAAAGACCAGTCATATTACGCCTTTAAATTAATGTAATTCACTTCAACTTTTACATGAAACATCTTAATAAAAGGTTTTGATGAAGAAAAACAATAAAATATTCAATATGGTTGAATGAGTTACATCAATAAATAACGGATCAAACATATTGTACATGTACTAAAAAAATAGTCATGGGGAATAGAACATGCCAGAAGAGAAGGTAATAATCATAATGGGATCTAAAAAAGATGAAGAATTTTCAAACCACGTATGTACCTGTCTAAAGAATTTAAGTATAACATATGAGCGGCGAGTGGCATCTGCCCATAAAACTCCACAAAAACTCCTAAAAATAATCGAAGAATATGAGAAACTAGAAGGTCGAATCGTTTATATCACTATTGCTGGTAGATCAAACGCACTTTCAGGTTTTGTTGATGCAAATACGAGATATCCCGTTATAGCTTGTCCCCCACACTCAAACGATTTTGGATTTTTAGACATATATTCATCCCTAAGAATGCCTAGCGGTGTATCACCCTTAGTCATTCTTGATCCTGAAAACGCCGCACTAGCCGCAGCCAAGATTTTGGCTCTAACGAATCCGAAATTAAGTAATAGGGTTCTAGAGTATCAACAAAACATAAAAGATATAGTAGAGCATGCAGATAAAAAATTTAGAAGCGTTTAGAGTGATATAAAATGCGTTTAATTAAATCTGGGAAAGTGAAAGATGTTTACGCTGTAAACGATAAAGAGTTAGAGTTCGAATTTTCAAACAGAATTTCAGTCTTCGATAAAATTATTCCAACTGAAATTCCAAATAAAGGTGAGACCCTGGCTCGAACAAGTGCTTATTGGTTTGAACTTGTCAAAAAACATGGAATTTCAACGCACTATCTTGGTTTAACAGCTCCAAATAGAATACGTGTTAAGCGTGTTAATGTGATACATGATTCTAGTTTATTGACACCGAAAACGGTGAGATACCTCATCCCTTTAGAATGTATTGTTAGATATTACGTCTATGGTTCCCTTTGGGATCGAGTATTCCGTGGAATAATAAAACCAGATAAGTTAGGATTCCTCCCTGGACATAATATTAAAATAGCTGAGAAATTACCACAACCTTTTTTTGAGGTTACTACAAAACTTGAAAAGATCGATCGGAAATTAACTACTGAAACAGCGTTAAAGATTTCTGGTTTAAATTTAGATGAATTTACTTCGCTTAAAAATATGTCATTGAAAGTAGATGAGATCATCAAGTCAAGTATAAACCAGAGCGGCTTAATTCATGTTGATGGGAAGAAAGAGTTCGCTTTTGATGAAGATAGAAATCTTATGGTCGTGGATACTTTTGGGACTGCTGATGAAGATAGATTTTGGGATATAAAAGAATTTGAAGCTGGAAGATGTGTAGAGCGGAGTAAAGAGTTTGTTAGACAATATTATAGACAGATTGGTTATTACGATGAGCTGATGAAGGCAAGAGAAGCGGATGAAACAGAACCACCTATACCCGCATTACCAAACGAAATCATTCATCAAATTAGCCAAATTTACATTGATCTTTTTGAGGATTTAACTGGGCAGAGATTTAGGTGACTAAGGATGTCTTTGTTTGACTCATTTTCTCCAACGGATTATCGATATAATGTTAAGGCGTTGAAGCCTTACTTATCCGAAAAAGCCTTTATTAAATATAAAGCAAGGGTTGAGAGTTCTCTAGTTCGAGTATTAGCAGAGAGAGGTTTCTGTTCTCAAGAAGTTGCGCGTGAAGTGGAATTAGCTTCAAGAGAAATAGATGTAGCCGAAGTATATAGAGAAGAAAAACGCATCAAACACGATATTAGAGCTTTAGTCAATATACTTAGAAATAAAGTAAGCGACGAAGCCAAACCCTTCATACACGCAATGGCCACATCGTACGATATTGTGGATACAGCCAATGCTCTAAGGTATCGAGACGCAGTAAGAGAAGTGCTTCTGAAAGATATGCTTACTTTGGAGAAGCTATGGATCGATCTTGCAAGACGAGAAAAGAACACGATTCAGATTGGGAGAACTCATGGACAACACGCTGAACCGATAACTTTTGGATTCACAATAGCCCAATACATCAATAGATGGGGGAATAGGATCTTAAAGGTAAAGGCGGCTATAGATAATTTAGTGGGAAAATTTTCTGGAGCTGTGGGTGCATATAATGCTGCCTCTCTCTTCTTTGAAGATCCTGAAAGTTTCGAACGAGAAATATTAGGATATTTAAATTTGAAACCAGCTGAGCTCTCAACACAGATAGTTCCCCCTGAAACCCTTACAGACTTTCTTCATTCTATTGTTTCCAGTTTTGGAGTTCTTGCAAATTATGCAAGAGATATGCGAAATCTTCAAAGATCAGAGATTGGAGAAGTAGGAGAACCCTATGATAAAGCGCAGGTCGGTTCCTCTACAATGCCCCAGAAGAGGAATCCTATCACTTTTGAGAATGTTGAGAGTGCTTGGAAGAAATTTATGCCCCAGATGATAACGATGTATTTAGATCAGATTTCAGAACATCAGCGGGATTTAACAAATTCTTTGACCCAAAGATACATTCCTGAATTGTTGGTAATTTTTACATCTTCAATTCGGAAAATGATTAGAGTCACAAAAAAGCTAAGAGTTGATAAAGTAAATCTTCACAGAAATTTTCTAATGAATAGCGATATGCTCATTGCTGAACCCTTATACATTTTACTTGCTTTTTATGGTCATCCAAATGCTCATGAATATGTAAGAAAACTGACAGAGCAATCTTATAGAACTAAAAAACCTCTGTATGATCTTATTCAGAATGATAATGCTCTTCAACTTTATCTTACAAGATTTACTTCAGTTCAGAAGGATATTCTTAGCAATCCATCTAATTATGTAGGTATTGCATCAAAAAAAACTGAAAAAATCGCTACACTCTGGGAAAATAGATTGTTGACCATAAACCTGATATAGAACTATGTTAGCCTTGACTTAATATGTTGTGGGGGAAGTAGCTCTTTGTTTGAAGGGAATGCTAGTAGATATCTTGATGGTTTATCATCCATGTTCCATTCTCGGTTTATATCTCATAACCCCTTTTTCCTCGCCCACGCTATTACCTACGCCTGTAACTCTAAGTGTAAAACATGTACCTATTGGAGAATGTCTGATCAGATTGATAAGAACTTGAAAACTGAAGAAGTCTTTGATCTTTTAGTTAATGCTTACAAAGTTGGTATGCGGGGATACTATCTTTTTGGTGGAGAACCTCTTGTTCGGAAAGATATAGAGGAAATACTGGACTTTGCTAAGAGGAAAGGATTCATAACAACGATGAATACAAATGCGTCATTACTTAAACAAAAGGCTGAATCTTTATCTGAAAATCTTGACTTTGCATTCGTTTCGTTAGATTATCCCGGTACTCATCATGATTATATACGGGGGCGAAAAGGCGCATTTGATGAAGTTGTTGACGGTATTAAGCGGCTTCAAGAACTTGGGAAAACAAGAATTACGTTAGTCTCAACTATAAGTAACCTAAACTTTGATAAGATTGAAGCCATGGCACAATTTGCAGTAGATCTCGGGATTGGGATCTCTTATAACGCTGTTGAACCTACTGTACAATCAAGTTTTGAAGAAGGACGAACCGATTCTGTTGTTAAGGCTTATGGTTTAAGTAGTTTGGAACTTCAACAGTTCTATGAGACCCTTTTAAGACTCAAAAAAGAGGGATATCCTCTCATGGAGACTGAGCATGTCATCAGGGACCACATAGCGAATAAACCCTTTAAATGTTACTTCCCAAAAATTTTTGTTTATGTTTCACCCGATGGAAAAATATTTTCATGCACATATGATCATACCTATGATTTGAAAACCGGTAGCTTTGAAGATTACTTTAAGAGTAAACTGTATCAAAATCATGTTAAGATGGCTGAGACATGTAATATATGTCTTCGAACATGTGTACGAATGTATTCATATACATATGCTCTTTATCCTAAACATTTCTTCAGATTGATTAGTGATATAAAGATCTTGGCGAAACAATAGTTTAAACAATTTATTTTTTCTTTAACATTTATCTATGAATATTTTTTATCCTCAAGCTTATATCAATAGCTTGAACTGAGTGTGTGAGTGAGCCTAAAGAGAGGATATCAACTCCTGTTTTTGCATAATCTGCGATATTCTTAATTGTTATTCCTCCTGAAGCTTCAATTAGAATTTTATTTCGTATTTCTCTTCGCTCTAATTCTCTTAATGTATTCCGAATTTCTATTGGTTCCATGTTGTCAAGCATG